>CAYYMF010000001.1:0-82695 GCA_964472755.1 uncultured Chitinophagales bacterium
AGTAAATATTACTGTCTTTTTTAGTTTTCTTGTTAGTTTTTTTGATCCAAAATTTCTAAGCTTTTTCGATAGAAAAATTATTATGGATTTTGGAGGAAAATATTCATACTCCGCTTATGTTTATCAGTATTTAGTAATTGTACCTGCTGTAGGAATAATTTACCCACTACTATTGAAGTATATTCCTTTGCCTGAATTTATTTTGCAAATAATTACAATTTTATTATCCTTTATCGGTATTTATTTGTTGTCAATGCTTAGCTTTTGGAAAATGGAAATAAAGTTTCTAAATTTACTGAAAAAAGAAAAACATGCAAAATAGTGCTGCGCAGAACATTGAAATTAAAAAACCTTCCGTTCAGTATTTTGAAGTAATAGATGGTTTGCGAGGTTCTTCTATGTTGATGACTATTATGAATCACATGTTTTTTTTGCAAATTTTAAAAATTCCTGTTGTTTTTGCTCATTTTGGTTTGCATGGCTTTTTTATATTATCTGCTTTTTTAATTAGCAGTATTTTGTATAAAGAAAAAGAAAAGTTTGGTGTATATAAACCTTATGTTAAAAATTTCTATATTAAAAGAATTTTGCGAATTTTTCCTGTCTATTTTCTCTATCTTTTTGCAGTATTAATGCTGGGTTTAGCTACAAAAGGTACACCATTACAAGCACCTTTGGGCATTATTTATGATTTGAAACATTACGGCTGGATGTTGATTACATTTACGTTCAATTATAGAGAATTGTATTCCTGGTTAATCAATGAAAGCCATCTGAGATGTATGTTTTTCCCGCATTTATGGTCTATATCATTAGAGGAACAGTTTTATTTGGTAGCTCCAACATTAGTGTTCTTTTTTAGAAAAGAAACGATAAAGAAAATTGCTATTGCATCTATTATTATTTATCCTTTCTTCAGGTTTTTTGGTTATTTATATTTGCTAAACGATGTAAAAATGATTTCTCCATTTACTGTAGATGGACACGATGAATTAAGTGCATTATATGATTTCTTTTATCGTTCTAGTTTATTTCAATTTGATGCATTTATGTATGGCATTTTAATTCCCTTGGTTAGCTATGATAATCGTAAAGTTTTAAGATGGATAGTAATTATTTCGTTTTTTACACTATTAGCAAGTCAGTTATATAATATTATAGATTTAGCTCACGATAGTGGCAGACCAATTTTGCAAGTTGCTAACCATGCAGATGTCATTATGAGAAATGGACAATTTGGTTATATCAATACATTATACAATATTTTAGGAGCCTCTTTGTTTTATTATTTATTAAAATTTCCTGATTCTTCTATTCAAAAGCCGCTTCGTTTTTCTTTCTTTAAAAATTGTGGTCGAATTGTTTATGGTATTTATGTTTATCACCCAATTTTTATTATGATTACTTTGGTATTGTATAACTTGTTTTTTAGTATGATTTCTAAAGAAGTTGGAGATATGTTTATTGTAAAATTATTAGCAGATATTGGAGCTGTTGCATTTTGTTTTACAACTACCTATTATGTATGTAAACTGAGTTTCTATAAATTTGAAATGCCTTTCTTATTATTAAAAGCCAAACGTTCAGAGCAGAAAAAGATTTAAGAATGAGATGTGAGATATAAGAGATGAGCGTGCCTTCATTTCGACGATAGGATAAATATCTATTAGATTTGCAGAAACCCAAAACAAATTTTAGCTCTGCTGAATTTTCCTTTCTCGCTTTGCTCGAAATGAAAAAAAATGAAACAACCAATAATAATTTACTATCGACTAATAACTAAAAAATGGATTTTGAGAGATTAACTTTTAGCATACATCAAACTAACGATTTTTTACTAAAGAATGCAGTAAAGGCAGTAAATGTTAATATTACTCTTAGAAATTGGCTAATTGGTTTCTATATTGTAGAATTTGAACAAAAGGGAAGTGACAGAGCGAAATACGGAACTAAGTTGCTAGAAAATTTGGCAAAAAACATCAGCATTAAAGGACTTTCTGCACCTGAATTATCACGTTGCCGACAGTTTTACAATACTTATCCTCAAATTCTTGCGACAGTAACCCAAAAATTCAAAACCTTAGTTCCTACTCATTTTATTGAAGATTTTGTACATAAGTCAATTCTTGGGATAGCATCCCAAGAATTAGATAATAATATAATAAGTCAATCAACAACTGACCAATCTCAAAACGAACATTTACATCAACTCTTGTCTTCCTCATCGTATTCACACCTTGTTGAACTCATAAAAATAGAGGATAGCACCAAAAGGCGATTTTATGAATTACTAATTTTAAAGACACAACCATCTGTAAAAGAACTCAAAAGACAAATTGATACACTTACTTTTGAAAGAGTAGGGTTATCGGGTAATTATGAAAAATCATTCGATAAAATAATAAAGAAGATAACACCACAACAAACAAATGATTTGGTTAAGTCGCATTATTTTTTTGAGTTTTTAAATATAGAACAGCCACATTTGATAGAAGAAAGTGCATTAGAGCAAGCACTTATTCAAAATTTAAAACAGTTTATTACAGAACTTGGTAATGGGTTTTGCTTTGAAGCCCGACAAAAACGTATATTGATTGGCGATGAATATTATTTTATAGATTTAGTTTTTTATCATCGTATTTTAAAATGTCATATTTTGATAGAATTAAAAACAGAAATAGCCAAACATGAACATATAGGACAATTGAAAACGTATCTAAATTATTACAAAAAAAATATTCAAGAAGTAAATGACAATCCACCTGTCGGAATTTTGCTGGTTACCAATCAAAACAAGGCATTGGTGGAATATGCTATTGCTGACAGCGATTTAGATATTTTTGTAAGTAAGTACCAGCTTCAATTACCAGATAAAGTAGAATTGGAAACATTTATTAATAACGAATTAAAAAATAGATAAAAAGTGATAAGGGAAGACAAGAATTATTGTGTATCAATCAATAAACCAAACAGCGAACGTCATTTCGACGTTAGGAAGAATTTCTTTTTAGCATGATGAAACTTGAAACAGATTCAGCTCCGCTGAATTGCTGTTTATTCTGCTGGTAAATTCGATAAAAATCAAAATTTTGAAAATGAGTGAAGAACAAAAAGTGCATAAAGAACAAACCACAAGGAGTATTGGTTATATCGAATCTATTGATGGAATTAGAGGGTTGTTTATGCTTTCAGTATTATTAGTTCATCTTCATTTAATTCATTTCAAAATTCCAGCATTTCTTGCTCAATTTAGTTTACATTTATTTTTTGTTCTTTCGGCTTTTTTAATCAGTAGTATTTTATACAAGCAAAAAGAAAAATCTAAGGATTTTAAATTATTTGCTAAGGATTTCTATATCAAAAGAGCTTTGAGAATTTTGCCATTATATTGGGCATATATTACTTTTTGGGGTGTAATTGGTTTTGTTTTACGCAAACCAACCCACGATATATTAGGAGTGATGTATGATTTAAAACATTATGGTTGGATGTTAATGACTTTTACATTCAATTATCGTGAATTATTTGCATGGTCTCAAGACTTAAATCACCTTAGATGTCACCTATTCCCTCATTTATGGTCAATTTCTATTGAAGAACAATTTTATTTAATAATACCAACTGTAATTTTTTTTTTAAATAAAAAAACAATTAAAATAATTTCTATTGTTATTATTCTTGTGTATCCATTAATCAGAATTTTTGGATTTATTTATTTGCAAGATGTTGTTCAGATGAAAGCGAGTTTTGGTGAAGAAAGTAATGTATTGTTTAATTTTTTCTATCGTTCTAGTTTATTTCAATTTGATGCTTTTTTTTATGGCTTATTAATCCCTTTAGTTAAAATTGATAGAAAACAATGGTTATACATTCTTTTTATTTTTTTTATTTTAATTTTGATTGCATCTCAAACATACAGTGCATTTCAATATTCTGTTGCTCATAATGAGACCTTTATCAATTCAATCGCAAATCCTATGATATTATATAAGAATGGACAATTTATGTCTATCAATACAATGTATAATTTAATTGGTTTTTGTTTAGTATATATTGCGGTTTATTACCCTAATTCTTCTTTTAATATTTTATATAAAATTACTTTCTTTAAGAAAATTGGAAAAATTGTATATGGATTTTATATTTATCATCCAGTTTTTGCATTGTTAACGTTAGCACTTTATTATGGCTTTTTAGTAAAAGTAATTCCGAATATTTTAGCAGATATAATAGCTATTGCAATCTGTACAACAGCTACTTATTATTTTGCCAAATTAAGCTATTATAAATTTGAAATCTATTTCTTGAACCTGAAATCTAAAAAGTAGTTTTTCAAAAAATATAAAATAAAAAAACCACAGAAATGCTGTGGTTTTAATTTAAAATCAAATCTGATATTGTATCAGTCTCTGAAATATGGAGCGGAGAGAGAGGGATTCGAACCCCCGGACCTGTTACAGTCAACGGTTTTCAAGACCGCCGCATTAAACCGCTCTGCCATCTCTCCGAGTGCAAAGATAGAATATTTTTTATTATTGTAAATTAAATTTTTGTTGCTTACTTATTTTTTCACCATTTCAGTATGTGGCAAATGGTCTTCAATGTATTCAGCACTATTAACAACAAATCCAAATTTTTCGTAAAAAGGAATTAAATAAGATTGTGCACTAATCTTGATAGGCATTTCTGGATATAACAATTCTATTTTTTGCATGACTTCTTGCATCAATAAAATCCCAAATTTTGTGTTTCTTAACTTTGGAGCAACAACAACTCTTCCAAATGAAGTAAAATCAGGATATGAAATACCATCAGGTATTAAACGAGCATAAGCCACTAATTTATCTTCGTAAAATCCTAAAAGATGTTTTGCTTTTTGGTCTTTGTCGTCTAAATCTTTATAGACAACATTTTGTTCAATAATAAAAACTTCTTCCCTGAGTTGTAAAATAGCATACAACTGATGTGCATTGAGTTCCTCAAATGATTTTAATATAAAGTGCATATAATTTATTCTCCGTAATATTCTACAAATATGTTTTCTGTTTCTACCAATTTCACACAATGCAATTGTGCATCTGTGATTAATGGATTTAAGATGTTCCAAATAATAATAGCTAAGTTTTCTGTTGATGGCATCATAGTTTTTGGAATAATATCGACATCTAAATTCAAATTTTTATGGTCTAATTTCTCTGTTATTTCCTTTTTTATAAGCCTACTTAAATCTTTGACATTCATAATGAAACCAGTATCCAAATTGGGTTTGCCTTTTACGGTTATAAATAATTCATAATTATGTCCGTGCCAATTTTTATTAGCACATTTTCCAAAAACTTCAGTATTCTGTTCTGCTGTCCATTTATTATTATATAATTTATGAGCAGCATTAAATGTTTCTCTTCTTGTTAGATAAACCACATCACAAAATTAATGAATCTTATAATTATACAATATTAAAAATAGGTATATTATACAATATTTTAATATAGAGAATACTATAAAAAAAATTGAATTTACAGTATAATTATAGCTATTGTATATTTTATTTTTTGTTCTTATCTATTAAATAGAATTTATTTCTATTGTCTATATCTCCTAATTGTATAAGTTTGTCAATATTTTCTTTTACTAGTTTTACTAGTTCATAAGATACAACGCCCAAAGGTTTTGTTAGTCCACGCATTGCTTATTCTACTTTTACCTTGCTTTTGGAAGCACACAACAAAAGTCCAATTGTCGGTTCATCTGCTAGTGTTTTTAATTTATCATCAATTGCACTAATATAAAAATTGAGCTTGGAAATGTATTCAGGTAAAAATTCGCCTGCCTTTAACTCTATTATAACATAAGTATGTAAAATGGTATGATAGAAAAGTAAATCAATTTTATAATCAGTATTATCTACTTCAACTTTATATTGTTTGCCAACAAATGCAAAACCTTTACCTAATTCTAAAAGAAAGTCAGAAATCTTTTGTATTAATAGATTTTCTACTTCTGCCTCTTTAACTTTTCTAGAAAGCATTAAAAAATCGAAATTGTAAGGGTCTTTGAAAATACTTTTAGCCAAATCAGATTGATAGCTTGGTAGTGTTGTTTCAAAATTATTTAAGGCTTTTCCATCTCTTTCATAAAGTTTATTTTGTATTTGCAATAACATTACATCTCTACTCCATTCATTTTTAGTTGTTTCTACAATGTAAAATGCCCTTGCTGCTAGTTAATAGACTTATATGATGATACCATGTTATTTGTACGAGTGATACTTGCACAAATTCATCTTGCGATTGTGCAAGTGGAATTTGCACAAATGGAAATTTTGGATAAGCTTCGGCAAAAGCTCTCATATATTTAAGGTTTCTTAGTGAAAATCCTGAATTATTGGGGAAGTTTTTAGCTAAATCAATAGCTAAAGATCAACTACTTTACTACCCAACCTTTTTTATTTTGTTTTTCAAGAATAGAATGTCCAATTTCCCAATAAAGTGTGAGCATTTCTGAATTTATCTTAATGACAGCATTGGTTTGGGCAAGTTTTATTTTCAAAGTAATAAACTCAGCCCAATTCTCGTATTCTTGCTGTTGATAAACGTTTTTGCTCATTTTATTTTCTCCAATTCATTATTGTTATATGATTAAAAAGCCAATTCGTATTAAAATATAAAATTATATTTGATTTAATTATCTATTGATAGAACTCAACACTCCTAATCTTCTAAATTACTCTCTTTGATTACATAGTTTGGTCTGTCTTTTACATTGTCCAAAATTCTTCCAATATATTCGCCAATAATTCCTAAACAAATTAATTGAACACCACCCAAAAACAAGACACTTAGCATAATTGATGTCCAACCTTGAACGGTATTGTTGTTCCAATATTTTTGATAAACAGAATATATGATAACTGCAAAAGCCGTCAATGAAATTAGAAATCCTGCATAAGTAGCCAAGTGCAAAGGACGGTTAGAAAATGAAACAATTCCATCATAAGCAAACTTAAACATTTGAGCATAGGAATAATTAGTTTTGCCACTACGTCTGCCTTTTCTTTCAAAAGGAACACCAATCTGCTTAAATCCAGCCCAAGCAATTTGACCACGAATGAATTTATTTTGCTCTGGCATACTACAAATGACGTCTTTTACTTTTTTTGAAATCATTCGATAATCGCCAGTATCTTCTGGAATATAGACATCAGATAATTTATTGATGAAGCGATAAAAAAGTTTAGCAGAAGTAAGTTTTAGCCACGTTTCATCAGAGCGATAGGTTCTTTGTGCAAAAACAACTTCATATCCTTCTATAAATTTTTCATATAACTTTTCAATCAATTGTGGAGGATCTTGCAAATCAGCATCTATAATAACAATCGCATCGCCACTTGATTTTTCTAAACCCGCAAAAACAGCATTTTGATGTCCAAAATTTTTGCTAAAATGAATATACTTTACATTTTTATCTTGTTCTGCTAGAATCTGAATGTTTTTATAAGATAAATCCGTGCTGCCATCATCAATATATAGAAATTCATAACTTGAACCAATTTTTTGGATAGTAGTCAATAGTTCTTGATACAAAGGAAAAACATTTCCTTCCTCGTTATGCACTGGTATGACAACAGAAATTTTCAACAAGCTAAAATTAATAAATAAAAAATTTAGATTTCAGCTAATTTCGACAAAAATCTATCAATATAATTACTCCAAGTAAAATCTTTTACAGCAAGGTGTGCGTTCTGACATAATGTAGTATAATTTTTATCTTGGATAATAGATAATATATCATCAGATAATGTTTCTGGCGATTGATTATATACACCAAAATTTATCTTTTTATCAAATGTTTCTACGAAATCATCATAAGGAATTGTAATAACAGGATTGTAGAAATACATAGCTTCAATCACTGATGAAAACCCACTCCACTTAGGCGTCGTATTGATAATCATTTTAGAAGATTCCATTAAATCATAATAAGTAGAACTGTCTTTTTCGTTGTCTTTATCTAAATAACCATAGCAAGTTACAAAGTTAGGTAGTTTAGAAAAATCACTTTTTTTCATACCTACAATATGAATTTCTAAGTGATGATTTTGTAGTCGAAGCTTTTCAATAGCTTCAATTAAGAGCAAAACACCTGCTTTATACTTTATTGTTCCGATAAATAGAATTTTATTGGAGTTTATTTTTTGTGCCAAGATAGTATCTGCATTTTTTGCTACTTTGGCATTGATAAAATAACCACCTAAATAAAAAATATTTCTATTGTTATAACTGTTTTTTATGATTTCTGCCATTTTTGGAAACATTACAAATACGGCATCTGCGGTTTCAATACATTTATTTTCTGCATCAATAAAAGTTTGTTCTAATTTTCCTGGTTTTCTTTTTTTAAAATGAGGAAAATAATGCTCATAAGTCCAATCGCCAAATAATATAGTAGGTTTGTCGGAATAGGGTTTTGCAGAAAAGCTAAAATTTAAAAATAAATTGGCATCAGCATTTGGAAATTTTTTTATTGCAGATTGAATGATTTTGTTTGCAAAAAACCGATTGATAGGCGTTCTATAATAGTCAAAAGCATTGTGCTGTTTGGTTTTTTTTAAACCTTTATCAATGGTAAAATTATAAATATTTTTTAGGATTTTATTCGGTTGTGTATTAATGCGATTGACTTTTATGCCTTTTTCTTTTAATGTTTCTGTAAAGAAATAAGGGAAATTTGACCAAGTACTCAATTTTCCAGCATCACCATTTGTAAAAACATTGATTTCTTTGAGTTGCATTATAGTATTTTAGAGATGAAATAAATTAATGTTGGAATTAATCCATATTTTATAGGATATTCCTAAAGGAATTCCTAATACAATTGTTGTAAATAGAAATATTTTAAATGTTTTCAAGGAAAATGTATCATATCTAAGACAATATAACATTGCTAAAAAATAAACAAAACATATCCATCGAAACCAATCAGCTGCGATAAAACAAATTAACAAAGGAAATATACATAACCACTTAAAATCAAGAAAAGGTTTTGAAAATAATTTTTTGAATGAAGTAATAAGTATAATAATATATATTATCATAAAACAAAATACATAAAACATATTATAAGCCTTAAAAACATATAAAACATTATCTATTACAGAACTTTCTTGTGGAATATGGTAAGTCTCAGGCACATCAGACATTTGCAATTTTATATTAGCTAAATGAATAGCCTGTGCTTTTGATATTTTATTTGCAAGGAAAATAACAGATAAGAAAACAACTGAATGTAATATTGAGAATAGCCATTTATTTTGTTTATTCATTTTTAAAAAAAAGATTGGAACTAATAAAAAATAAATGCCTTCATGAATAAACAAACCCAAGATACTAATTGAAATTGCAATAAAGAATTTGTTATGATGAAGTAAGATAAATATGAGTAAACAAAAAGTTTGCAATATAATATCAAATCTTAAGGCATCTAATGCAAAATGTGGAATCCCAAAGAATAAAAATAAAAAACTTATTAAAAATAATGTCTTGTCCTTTATGTTATAAATATTTACGATATAGCAAATTAAATAAGTATAAAAAGCAATAGAAATATTGCATAAGATATATAAGAATACTAAAGGGTTTAACTTAAAGAAAGATGTAATGCTTGGAATTAAACCTCTTGTTATATATCCACAATCTTGATAAGTAAATGCAAATTGATAAAGTTGAATATCATTTATCCAAAATCCAGAGAGCCAGTAACGTGTATAAATAA
Organism: uncultured Chitinophagales bacterium; assembly: GCA_964472755.1. Taxonomy (GTDB): domain Bacteria; phylum Bacteroidota; class Bacteroidia; order Chitinophagales; family JADIYW01; genus JADJSS01. Next base: position 9,772 of record CAYYMF010000001.1, read on the forward strand.
TAATATTGTAAGAAAGTATAGTACAAACAATCCAAATAAAAATATTTCTATTTTGTATCTTTTCTGTCTGTTCTTTCATTTTATGAATATAATCTTTTTACTGTAAAAGATAAATAAACATTGGAATTATTTCTATTTTATTATCCATTGCCAAAAAAATTCCTACTGTTATTGTAATGATTAAAATATAAACTCATTTAAACTTTTAACAAGAATAAAGCAAAAGCTAAATAATGCCAATTTAACCAAAGATTATCGCTTTTGTCAAATCGTATTAGTAGAGTTTTGAAACTATCTATCCAAGCAAAACATCTTTCATTTACAAATCTAGTTTTGTATATTTAATTACTGTAAAAACACTTTTTCCTCATTTTTTATTTTTTCTGTATTTTCTTTGATGTTTGGAATTATATTTCTACGTATTATAACTCGTCTAAGTCTCTTGCGATCAAAGCCTTTATCTGCATTTAGAATGCTATTTTGAACAAAAATGTTTTGCTATTCAACTCTTTTATCATTGCTCCAAATTGAGGAACCACACGATATTGGAATTCCTACTAAATATGGGACTAATCTAATAGGAGTCTCAATATTGTTGTGTTCATCGAATTAGGAAATCAAAATAGGTTTCAGGAAAGGGTTCGTTTTTCAAGGTATAATGCCACCATTCTTCTTCTATCGTTTTAAAACCATATTTTTCCATTAGAGTTCTTAGTTTTATTCTATTGGTAATTTGTTGTTCACTCAATAAGGTATAATCATGATGAGATTGTATTCCAAAGAAATCAAAGGCAGAACCCATATCTATTTCCTTTTTATTAGAAAGTTCAATAATCGTTAAATCAACAGTACTCCCTCTACTATGCCCAGATTTTTCAGCGATATAACCTAGTATAAATAAATCTTTCTTATCAACTTCTGGATAAAATTCACTTTTAGCAATTGTATCATCAATATTTTTTGTCCATTCCACAAAATTTTGTACCGCTCTTTGAGGTCGATAGGCATCAAAAACATAATCCCAATACCTTCTTGGTTTAATTCCTTTTGAACTTTTTGTAAGGCAATAGCTGCTTCTAAAGTAATGTATAGTTTATTTGCTTCATAACCATTTACAGGTCGTCCGATAAAATTATGATTGCCTTTATATCTTAAATCTAATTCTAAATTCGGTATCAGCTTTTTTAAGTTTACGAAAGCAGAAGGAATAGCATGATTTTTTTGACAGGATAATAAAATTATTAAGCCAAATAAACTGAATATTCTGGTAATATTACTCATTGCTTATTCTTTTTTATGCTTACAAAGTAAACCAATTTGTTTATAGAAATATCATTTTTAATGAGAATAATAAAAAAGCCAAACTTATTAGTTTGGCTTTTTATAATTTATCTTTTTGATGATTAAACTATCATACCTGCAGCAACTGTTTCATTCGTTGCTTCATCTACTAAAATAATACTTCCTGTTTGTCTATTTTTTCTGTAACTATCATAAAATAAAGGTACTGTTGTTTTAATACTTATACGCCCAATTTCGTTAAGTTTAAGTTCTGTTTGTCCTTCAACTCTTGTAAGTGTATTGGTATCCAATACATATTTTATTTCTGTGATGATGGTTTTACATTCTTTTGAAGTATGTCTAAGGATATATTTTCCACGTAATGGCATTGGCTTTTCATTCATCCAACACAACATTACATCTAATTCTTGCCCAGTTTGAGGCACATTGTTTTCTCTTACAATCATATCACCTCTTGATATATCAATTTCATCTTCTAACAAAAGTGTAACAGATTGCGGCGTAAAGGCTTCTTCTAAATCTCCATCCATTGTTTTGATGGCTTTAATTTTTGATGTGAAGCCACTTGGCAAAGCTTTTACAACATCGCCAACTCTAAAAACGCCACCAGCAACTCTCCCTGCATATCCTCTGTAATCGTGGTATTCATTTTTCATCGGGCGGATTACACATTGTACCGGAAGCCTTGCATCTATATGGTTTAAATCTGAGCCAATATGAATATTTTCCAATAAATACAATAAAGTTGAGCCATTATACCAAGTCATATTTTTGCTTCTTTCCACCACATTATCACCTGTTAATGCTGAAATTGGAATAAAAGTAATATCTTTAATATCTAACTTTGATGCAAAGGCTTTATAATCACTAACTATTTTGTCAAAAGTTGCCTCGTCCCAATCTACTAAGTCCATTTTATTTACGCAAACAACGATATGTGGAATTTGTAACAATGATGCGATATAGGAATGTCTGAAGGTTTGTTCAATAATACCTTTTCTTGCATCAACCAAAATGATGGCTAAATTGGCAGTACTTGCACCAGTAACCATATTTCTAGTATATTGAATATGTCCTGGTGTATCCGCAATAATAAATTTACGTTTTGGTGTAGAGAAATATCTGTAAGCCACATCAATGGTAATTCCCTGCTCACGCTCTGCACGTAAGCCGTCTGTCAATAAGGCTAAGTTTACATATTCTTCACCACGCTTTTCAGAAGCAGCCTCTATGGCTTCAATTTGGTCTTCAAAAATTGATTTGCTATCGTATAATAACCTTCCGATTAAGGTTGATTTTCCATCATCTACAGAGCCTGCTGTGGTAAAACGCAATAACTCCATATCTAAATATGCTTTACTATCAAAATTTTCTTGTGTTGTTGTCATATTATTTTCTTCTAAAGTTTTTTTTATTATTCTTTATTTCCCCAATTGCTTGATATAAAAACAGTCTTAATACTTATGTCTTATTTCTTACTGCTTTTTTGATTAAAAATAGCCTGCTTTTTTTCTGTCCTCCATTGCGGCTTCGCTTCTTTTATCGTCCGCTCTTGTGCCTCTTTCTGTGGTTCTACTTGCAGCTACTTCTTGGATAATATCTTCTAAAGTAGCGGCTTCTGAAAATACGGCTCCAGTACAAGAAATATCGCCGATGGTTCTAAATCGAACTACTTTTTCTTCAACAACTTCATTAGGTTTTTTTTGCATATATGGATTATCAGAATACCAAACCCCATCTCTTTCAAACACCATTCTTTTATGTGAGAAATATAAATTAGGCATTTCTATTTGTTCTTGGTAAATATATTGCCAAACATCCATTTCTGTCCAATTTGAAATGGGGAAAACTCTAAAATGTTCGCCGATATGTTTTCTCCCATTGAATATATTCCATAATTCAGGTCTTTGATTTTTTGGATCCCATTGTCCAAATTCATCTCTATGAGAGAAAAATCGTTCTTTTGCTCTAGCTTTTTCTTCATCTCTTCTAGCACCACCAATAGCACAATCAAATTTGTTTTTTTCGATTGCTTCTAATAAAGGCACGGTTTGTAAGGCATTTCTTGAGGCATTATAACCTTTTTCTTCTCGTACCAATCCTTTATCTATTGCTTCTTGCACAGATGCCACAATTAATTTTAAACCATTTTTCTCTACTAATTGATCTCTAAAATCTAAAGCTTCTTGAAAATTATGACCAGTATCTACATGTAAAAGTGTGAAAGGAATGTTGGCAGGATAAAATGCTTTAATTGCCAAATGTGTAACTACAATTGAATCTTTTCCACCTGAAAAAAGAATACAAGGATTTTCAAATTGTGCTGCTACTTCACGCAATACAAAAATTGATTCTGATTCTAATTCTCTAAGATGGTTTAAATGATAATCTATTGCCATAATTTATTGTTTAATTTTATTTATAAAGTGATTGTAAATTTTATCAATACTTTCTTCAATAGAAAGTTCTGCTGTTTTTATTTCTAAACTTGGATTTTTTGGAGCTTCAAACGGAGCATCTAAGCCGGTAAAATTTTTAATTTCTCCTTTTAGTGCTTTAGCATATAAACCTTTCACATCACGCTTTGCACATTCATCAAATGATGCATTGATATAAATTTCAAAAAAATCGGCGTCTCCAATAATATCTTTTGCTTGTTCACGAATGTCTAAAGTGGGTGATACAAAACAATTAATCGTAATAATACCACAATTCAAAAAAAGCTTATTGATTTCTGCAATTCTTCGTATATTTTCAGTTCTATCCTCTTCAGAAAAACTAAGATTTTTATTGATGCCCGAACGAATATTATCCCCATCTAAGACCATAGAAAGTATGCCGTTTTGATGTAGTTTTTTCTCTAATCCTTCCGCAATGGTAGATTTTCCAGAACCAGACAAACCTGTCATCCAAATACAAATAGACTTCTGTTTCAACAGACTTTCCTTATCTTCTCGTTGTAATAATCTACCAAAAATTGGATGTATATTATTTTCGTTTTGCATAATTCAGGATACAAAGATAATTATTTATTTTAATCTACCAATAGTATATTGACTTTATAGACTATTAATTTTTATTTTAACTTATTTTCAAAATATAAGCTTGTTTTATTGACTTACTCTTTTGTTCTTTTCTTTTTTTAAAGGAGCTGTTGTAATATTGTGTACTTTAAAACTGCCGTCCTCAAAAGCATCTAAGGCTTTATTATAAATTGGATTTTGAAGATTTGTAATTTGATAATAAACGGAATAGTCAAATAAATTTTGTCCAATTAAGCCTTTTAATTGATTTTTAATAACGGGAATAGATTGTTTGTAAACTTCCGCAGAATCAGGTTCTGCATTTTTGGTTTTTGCAAAAGCTATAAATTCATTGTACAAAGTGGAGTCTGCTTCAAATGTTTGAATATATTTTTTTGCTGAATTATATTTTTGCATAAGTATATCTCTATTTTCGTTCACATAAGTTAAGGCAAATTGATTGAAAGCTCCTGTTCTTATCAATTTACCATAGAACTTTGATGACCAAGTGGTATCTAATGGCACAAAAATATCAGGAATGATGCCACCTGCACCATAAACGACTCTTTTATTATTGGTATAGTATTTTGTAGAATCTATAATTTTTGTTTTGTGTTCATCAAATAATTCTCCACTTTCATATCGCTCATTAATATCTTCACTGTATTCACCATCATTTTTACCATAAGGTTTTTGGATATTTCTACCACTTGGTGTATAGTAATGTGCCATAGTTAATCGAACAACTGACCAATCTGACAAATTGTAGGCTTTTTGTACTAAACCTTTACCAAATGTTCTGCGGCCAATTATTAAGCCTCTATCCCAATCTTGTATTGCTCCAGCAACAATTTCTGATGCTGATGCCGAACCTTGATCAACCATAATGACTAAATTTCCATTTTCAAAATTTCCAAAATTAGTAGCATTCAAATCTATTCTTGATTGAGAACGTCCTTCTGAATAGACCACTAATTTGCCTTCTGATAAAAACAAATCGGATAGCGCATGTGCTTGATTAAGGTAACCACCGCCATTGCCTGTTAAATCTAAAATTAATTTTTTTGCTCCCTGTATTTTTAAGCTATCAATGGCTTTTATAACTTCATCAGTGGCAGTTGCAGAAAATCTAGATAATTTAATGTAGCCAATTTCAGGAGTTGCCATATATTGTGCTTCAATTGCATAAATTGGAATTTTATCTCTCACAATATTAAATTCAATCAAATCAGGTTCTCCATATCTTTTTACTTTTACGGTGACAGTTGTGCCTTTTTTGCCTCTTAATAATTTAAAAACTTTATCATTATCTAAGCCAATTCCAGCAACTTTTGCCGTATCAATATAAATAATTTTATCGCCATCTTGTAAGCCTACTTTTTGTGATGGACCGCCATGTATCACATGGACAACTAACAAAGTATCTTGAAGAATTTGAAACTGAATACCAACGCCTTCAAAATTTCCTTGTAAAGGTTCATTAATTTTTTTGTATTCATCGGCAGAATAATAAATAGAATGTGGGTCTAATCCCTTCAACATAGATTTGATGCCGACTTCAACGATAGAATCCATATTAACTTTATCGACATAATAATTATCAACAATATTTAAAAAAGAAGACATTTTGGATTGATAGGTTTGAGCGAAACTCACAAAAACACTGAAAATTAAAGTTAAGGAAAGAAAGGTTTTTTGCATATCCATGATTTTAGAATGATATTACAAAATAAATACCTAAATATGGCAAACTACATCAAAAATTGTTAAATAAATAGAAATTATAATTAGATAAAGTTTTACACTGCTTGTCCTTTGACATCAAAAGCATCTCTAAGTCCATTGCCCAATAGATTGAATGCCAAGACCAAAATCATAATACAAAAACCAGGTGCCAAAGCCAAAAATGCTTTGTTTGTCGTCAAATAAGCTAAATGGTCATTCAACATAGTGCCCCAACTTGGTGTTGGCGGCTTTACGCCGATGCCAACAAAACTCAAACCTGCTTCTATTAAAATTGCAGAGGCAAAATCAGCTGCTGCAATGACTAAAATAGGACCAATAATATTCGGTAAAATATGTTTGAAAATGGTTCTAAAATGATTAAAACCTAAACTTTTTGCAGCTTGAATATATTCCATTTCACGAACACCTAAAACTTGTCCACGCACCACTCTTGCGGTGTCCACCCACATGGATAAACCAACTGCAATAAAAATAGCTAAGAAGGAATTGATTTTATCGCCAATTGCAAAACGAATCGTCATTGCTAATAAAATTGTTGGGATAGACCAAATTACATTGATGAGCCACATTACTACATTATCTACCCAACCTCTAAAATAACCAGCAATAGCACCCATAAAAATTCCGATAGATAAAGAAATTAAAACCGCAATAAAACCAACAGTAAGTGATACTCGAACACCTAATAATAATCGACTTAAAATATCTCGTCCATAACCATCAGTTCCGAGTAAATATCGTTTTGTTACGATATTGTATTTTTCAATATCAGCTTTTATATAACTTATATCTATCTTTTGAAGTTGATTATTTATATCATAAAAGATAGCTTTTTTATCTTGATATTGAATGTTTGGCTTTTCATTTGAAATTGCATAGACAACTTGCGCTAAGGAAAATGTTTTTGTTTCAACTGGTCTATCTTCTCCAGCATAAGTTTGTACAACGATGCTCGTATCATTCATTTCATAATTACTTATTGGAATCATTTGATAAGGATTATCTTTTCCAATAAAAACTGTTTTTAGAAGAGTACTCGGATTTTCTTGTCTGTTTTTGCGAACCAAAAGCATTTTTACTTTAGAATTAGGCGATAAATTGGTTAATTCTAAAACTTGGTCATCAGCATCAGGTGTTTTATCTTGAGCAATAACAGGAGCAAAAATGGCAAGAAAGAAAGCGATTATAATCACACCTAAACTAAAAATTGCAGGCTTATTTTTTTTAAGTCGCTTCCACATTTTTTTAGTTGGAGATTCTATTACTTGATTGCTCATTATTTACACCAATTTTGCAAAGCAAGATACAATTATTTTTTATTCCTTAGAATAAGTATTCGTAAAACTGTAATTTTGTATTCAATCAATCTTTTTTGTATGTTATATTCTATGACTGGTTTTGGTAAAGTTTTGTGTGTTATTCATAATACCAATTTTTCTGTTGAAATAAAATCACTAAACAGCAAACAAATAGAAATTAACCTCAGGAATGCCAACCTTTTGAGAGATATTGAATTAGAATTTAGAAAGTTATTACAACAAAAATTATTGAGAGGAAAAATTGATGTCAGTATCAGTGAAGAAGTTAATGATAAGCAAGGGTTGCTTAATTTAGATAATATTGAACAATTATATCGAGAATTGATAGATTTTGGTCAAGTTAAAAACATTCCATTAGGCGATATTTTTCCAACAGTTTTAAAATTAAGTGAGCAAAACAAAAGAGAGTCTTTTACGATTGAAGATGAAGAAAAAGAGACGGTTTTAGAAACTTTAGAAATAGGAATTGATGCTTTAATTGAGTTTAGAAAAAAAGAGGGATTGGAAATGGAGCAAGATATTGTAAGCCGAATAAAATTGATTCAAAAACTTAGAACAAATATTGTTCCGTTTGAAAATAATAGGATTGCCAAAATTAGAGAACGAATTGAAAGTGAATTGGTTCAATTAAAAAATACAACGATAGATTCTAATCGTTTAGAACAAGAAATTATTTTTTATGCGGAGAAATTAGACATTACTGAAGAACATACACGATTACAATCGCATTGTACTTATTTTTTAGAGATTGTAGAGAATGACACTATTGAAAAGGGTAAAAAATTAGGGTTTATTGCACAAGAAATTGGCAGAGAAATTAATACAATTGGCTCAAAAGCCAATGATGCGGATATTCAAAAATTAGTTGTTCAGATGAAAGATGAATTGGAGAAAATAAAAGAACAGCTAAATAATATTCTTTAGTTACTTATGTCTTTGTCTTAAAATATCGATGATATCTTCTAATTTGAAACCTTTGGCTTGTAATAAAATTAAGTAATGGAATAATAAATCAGCAGCTTCATTTTTAAATAAGTCGTCGTTATTATCTTTTGCTTCGATAACTAATTCCACAGCTTCTTCTCCTACTTTTTGAGCAATTTTATTTATGCCTTTGTTGAATAATGAAGTGGTATAAGATTTTTCGGAAGGATTATTTTTTCTATCTTCAATTACATTTTCCAAATCAAAAAGAAAAGAAAATTTTTCATTATTTTTTTCAAACCAACAAGTATCTTTTCCAGTGTGACAAGTTGGTCCGTTTGGAATTGCTTTAATTAATAATGTATCATTGTCGCAATCAACATTAATGTCTTTTAATTCTAAAAAATGACCACTCTCTTCGCCTTTTGTCCAAAGTCTGTTTTTTGTTCTAGAGAAAAAAGTAACCTTTTTTAATTCGACTGTTTTTTTGTAGGCTTCTTCATTCATAAAACCTAACATTAAAATATTTCCAGTATTTGCATCTTGTACAATTGCAGGAACAAGTCCATTCATTTTCTCAAAATCTATTTGCATTAGGCAAAAATACTAAATAAAGTTTTGATTTTTCATTAATATCTATTAACTTTAAAAGTATAACTATACAACTATGAAAAGGATAGTAATAATTTTATTTTTTTGTGTTATTGCAGTTCAAACACAAGCACAAACCTCCACCAATAAGCCAAATAAACCGTCGTTCTCAGATGAATTTCTAGACGAAAATCTTATGAATGATATCATGTCGCAGCTTGACGCATTTGAAAAAGAGGTTAAGTATGAAGAAAAATACACGTTTAGTGAATATTCAAAAATTAAAATTTCCAATACCAATAAAGAAAAATCAAGTGCTATGATTTATGATATTTACCTATCAGAAAATGCATCGATGATGAAAATGAATGTTGGAAATGGTAATAAATCTGAAGATGATTTTAATATCATTATGGATTCCAAAAATAAATCTATGATTACCTTAAATGAAAAAGATAAATCTGCGATTGCAATAAATACCGAAGGCTTAATGGATTTGGCAAATTCATTTTCTAATAAATACCTTTCTACTCAGAAAAATACAACGCAAGTAAGTATTCAAAAAACAGGAAAAACCAAGACAATTTTGGGTTATGTATGTAATGAATACAAAATCACCAATAGTGATAGTGAAGGGTTAAATGAAATATTTGCTTGGGTTACAGAAGATCCAAGTATCAAAAATATAGATTTTTTTAGTGCATTAGGAAAACAATTAAAATTGCCCAATCCACCAAAAAATGAAATTGTCGGCACTACTTTAGAATTTAATGGTAAAAATCTAAAAACACAAGATACTTTTTCTATGCAAGTTCTTGAGATTTCAAAATCAACTTATACTAAAGATTTAAGTACTTATAAAATGGAAGGTGGTTTTTAAATTCTAACAGAAATATTATTTTTTTGGAGAAATTGCTTTAGCTCTGGAATTGGAATTTCGCCAAAGTGGAAGATTGAAGCAGCTAAAGCCGCATCAGCATTTGCTTTTTGAAAAACATCGATAAAATGTTCTTTTTTTCCAGCTCCACCGCTTGCAATAACAGGAATTTTTAAGTTATTAGCACACCAGCCCGTAATATCTAATGCAAAACCCTGTTTCGTTCCATCGTGATTCATTGAAGTTAATAAAATTTCGCCAGCACCACGTTCTTGCACTTCTTTTGCCCAATCTTTGGTGTATAATGGCGTTGCTTCTCTTCCGCCTTTTACATATACTTTCCAATCTTCATCTAATTTAGTATCAATTGCTACAACAATGCATTGAGCTCCAAATTGCTTAGATAAATCATCTATCAAATTAGGATTTTTTACTGCCGATGAATTGATAGAAACTTTATCAGCACCAGCATTTAATAGTTTATCAACATCAGCAATTGTAGAAATGCCACCGCCGACTGTAAAAGGAATATTGATTGCTTTTGCAATATTAGACACTAATTCAGCAAAAGTCTTGCGTTGTTCAACCGTCGCAGTAATATCTAAAAAAACTAATTCATCAGCACCTTGTTCTACATACCTTTGAGCCAATTCAATTGGGTCGCCGGCGTGTATTAAATCTACAAAATTAACACCTTTTACAGTTTGTCCATCTTTAATATCTAAGCAAGGAATAATTCTTTTTGTAAGCATTATAAAAATTCTTTTAATTCTTTTAAACTGATTTTGCCTTCATAAATTGCCTTGCCAACGATTGCAGCATAACAACCAATCTCTTTTAATTCTACTAAATCTTGTAAACAAGAAACCCCACCTGATGCGATTAGTTTTATTTCAGGGTATTCTTCTAATAGTTCTTTGTACAAATCTACGGAAGCACCTTGTAGCATACCATCTTTGCTGACATCAGTACATAAAACATAATCAATACCTTCTTCAAAATAATAATCTAAAAAGGAAAAAATATCTTGGTTAGAGCTTTCTTGCCAACCTTGAATCGCGATTTGCTTGTCTTTAACATCTGCTCCTAAAATCAATCTATCTTCTCCAAATTCCCATATCCAATCGGTAAACTCCTTTTGATTCTTTACAGCTAAACTACCGACGGTTATTTGTTTTGCACCAAGGTCGAATGCTTGTTGTGCTTGTTCTCTAGTTTTAATACCACCAGAAAAATCAATATGTAAGTTTGTATTAGCTGCGATTGTTTCCAAAACTTTCCAGTTTTGCACTTGTCCTTTTTTAGCACCATCTAAATCTACTAAATGTAAATGTGTTAAGCCCGCATCTTCAAAAATTTTTGCTTGTTCAAGTGGATTTTCGTTGTACGTTTTTTTAGTATCATAATCGCCTTTTGTGAGTCGCACACATTTGGCATCAATAATATCAATTGCAGGAATAATTAGCATAATTAGAAACAAAAATAACAAAAATAGTCGAGGATATTAAATGATAGATTCGTTTTCCCGTCAATGAAAGGTGTTATTATCTTTTACTCTAAATATTGTCTGAACCTTGATGTTTTAACAAGCTCAAAATCTCACTTCTCATTTCTCACTACTTACTATTATTTTTTTAACCACAAAGGACGCTAAGTATTTTCACAGAGTTGCACAGATTTCACTGCCTCGGTTCGTGTAGTCACGAACCTCTGCAAAATTTTCATTTCCAACTGGCTTTTTACTTTTTTGCATCGCCCAAAAAAACAACCAATGGGCTTTGCTTAAATACTTATTTTGTTTTCCATTTATTTCTTTGGATAATGGAGTAATTTAATAATTTCTCACTAACTCCTTTTTGAGTGCTGTCATCTCGACCAGAGGGAGAGATCTCTTTTAGGATTGCTGTAGATATTAAAGAGATGTCTCACTGCGTTCAATATGACGCTTTCAATTGGGTATTCGTGAATTGTTAGTTTTTAGTAACTACTTAATTTCTCAATACTTTCTACTTAATACTATATTTTAACCACAAAGGACACGGAGTTTTTTTACACAGAGTTGCACGGTTTTTTTTAGTGAACGGTAAATTGTGAATGGTAAATAGTAATTTTCACTTCTCATTTCTTACTTCTCACTACTTAATACTATTTTTGTAAATGAGCAAAAGTTAGCGTAGCATTCTATTTTGCAGGCGTTTTCGATAGTAATAGAATATCTATTACAGAATTCGGGTTTAATTAAATCGCAACATTTTCATATTTTCTACAATCGCTTAACAAACATTTAATTCTAAATTTTTTATTAAAAATAACTTCAATTTACTATCTTTGCCGAATAATTTTTGGAAACCGTGTTCAGAACTCAATTGAAATATATATTTTTAGCCTTATTTTCTTTAGTTTTTGCTATAAATCCAGCATTAGCTAATACAGATACTGTTGCGAATGAAGGCATCATGCTAATCAATGAAAAAAACATTGCTCACGAAGAAGTAGAAAAAGAAGAGACAGACATTGTAGAGACAATTTTACACCACGTTTCTGATGCTAATGAAAACCATTTGGGAACGATGGGTCATACGCACCTTACAATTCCGTTGCCATGTATTTTAATTAATAAAGCAACTAAAAAAGTATCTTTCTTTATGTCTTCAGCCTTTCATCATGCACCAGAAGGTATTATTGATGGCTATAAAATGGAGCATTCTAGAGTAGTAGATGCTCAAACAGGAAAAAGAGATACATTCTACGATTTATCAATTACTAAGAATGTTTTTAATATGTTGATTGGATTTGTGCTATTGACCATATTGTTCTTTGTTATCAAATCTTCTTACGAAAAAAGAAAAGGTCAAGCACCCAAAGGTGCACAATCTTTTATGGAACCTATCATTGATTTCTTAATTGACGATATTGTTGTAAAAAATATAGGATCAAACTATAAAAAGTATTTACCATTCTTATTGTCAGTATTCTTTTTTATATTAATTAATAACCTTTTAGGATTAGTACCATTTTTAGGAAGTATCAACTCTTCAGGAAATATTTCTTTCACAATGGCTTTGGCTTTGTGTTCATTATTGGTTATTAACTTAAATGGTACAAAAGATTATTGGGGACATATTTTTGCAATGCCAGGCGTTCCGAAATGGGTATTGGTTATTTTGACACCAATTGAATTGTTAGGCGTAATATTAAAACCAGCCGTTTTAATGTTGCGTTTATTTGGAAATATTATTGGAGGACATATTACTGTATTGAGTATTGTTTCTCTGATTTTTATAATGGGAAAAATGGGACAAAGTATGGGTGGAGCAGCCGCTGGAGGAGCAGTAGCATTCCCAATATTATTATTTGTAAATGCATTAGAATTATTCGTAGCATTTTTACAAGCTTACGTATTTACCTTATTGACTGCAGTATTTATTGGTGCAGCCATAGAAGAACATCATCACGCAGAAGAACATCATTAATTATTAAGAATAAAATTATTAACAAAACAATTAAATTTTAAATTATGACAGGATTTGCAGCATTAGGCGCAGGATTAGCAGCATTAGCAGCAGGAATCGGAATCGGTTTAATCGGAAGTAACTCAGTACAAAGTATTGCAAGACAACCAGAGGCAGCTAACGATATCAGAGGAGCAATGATCTTAACAGCAGCTCTTATTGAAGGGGTAGCAATCATCGGTATGATTCTTTCATTCTTGATGAACTAGTACAAGAGTTAGAATAATTATTAAATCTAATTACAATATTATTATTGTAATTCAATTTTATGCTTTATGCTTTTAAAATTTGATACATTATCTTTATTGACACCTGATTTAGGCTTGGTGTTTTGGACAACTATTATTTTCCTAGTATTTTGGTTTATAGTTGGTAAGAAGGCTTTAGGTCCGATAGCCAATGCTATTAAGGATAGAGAAGCATCTATTAACGATGCATTAAACGCTGCTGAAAAAGCTAAGGCAGAAATGTCACAGTTACAAGCAGACAATGCAAATTTATTAAAAGAAGCTAGAGAAGAAAGTGCTAAAATTCTAAAAGAAGCTAAGGACATTAAAGAATCTGTTATCGCTGATGCACATAATCGTGCTAAAGATGAAGCGGCTAAAATCATTGCCGATGCAAAAGCTGAAATTGATACGCAAAAGAAGAAAGCTTTGGACGAAGTGAAAAATGAATTAAGCAAATTTTCAGTAGAAATTGCAGAGAAAATTTTGAATAGAGAACTAAGCACTTCTAAAGATCATCAGCAATATATTAATTCTTTAGTAGAAAATATAAATAACAACTAATGTCAGCAGAAAAATTAGCCAATAGATACGCAGATGCTTTATTTTCGGAATCTACTTCTACAAATAAGTTAGAGCAATCTTATGCTGACTTACAAGTAGTGGCTGATGCAATTGCTGAAAGTAGGGAATTTAGTAACTATCTAAAAAGCCCTATTATAGATTCTTCTAAAAAATTGCAAGCATTTAAAGAGATTTTTGGATCAAAAGTACAGGCAACAACCATGCAGTTCTTAGATATTATAATTAATAATAAAAGAGAGTCGTATTTGCCTTTAATTCTATCTAAATTTTTCAGCAAATACAACCAAACAAAAGGTATTGCAGAAGTAAATGTAACGGTAGCGACAGAATTAGACGCTGATACACAGAAAAAAATTGAGGATTATATTAAAAAAGAGTCTGGGAAAGCCAATGTAAAAATTAATCAAAAAATAGATACTTCTATTTTAGGTGGTTTTATTGTTGATTTTGGAGATAAAATTTTAGATAATTCTGTAAAGCAAAAACTTAAAAAAGTAAAGCAACAAATATTGAATTAATATAGTGCTTATCAAACTTATTAAATTTAAAAATTAAAATATAATAAAATGGTAGAAGTAAGACCAGACGAAATCTCAGCCATATTACGCAAACAATTAGGTAATGTAACTACAGAAGCTGAATTAGAAGAAGTTGGTACAGTATTACAAGTTGGAGATGGTATTGCACGTATTTATGGATTAACTGAAGTTCAAGCCGGAGAATTGGTTGAATTTGAGAGTGGTATCAAAGCTATTGCATTAAACTTAGAAGAGGATAATGTGGGCGTGGTATTAATGGGTCCATCAGATGCAATCAAAGAAGGCGATAAAGTAAAACGTACAAAACAAATCGCATCTATCAATGTAGGTGAAGGTATGTTGGGTAGAGTTATCAATACTTTAGGAGAACCAATTGATGGTAAAGGTCCGATTAGCGGTCAAACTTATAGAATGCCAATTGAAAGAAAAGCTCCAGGTGTTATTTTCCGTCAGCCAGTAACAGAGCCATTACAAACAGGAATTAAAGCGATTGATGCAATGATTCCAGTAGGTAGAGGACAACGTGAGTTAATTATTGGGGATAGACAAACGGGTAAAACGGCTATTGCAATTGACACTATCATTAATCAAAAAGAATTTTACGAAAGAGGGGAACCTGTTTTTTGTATATATGTAGCTTGTGGTCAAAAAGCATCAACGGTTGCTAATATTGCAAATACATTAGAAGCGAATGGAGCAATGCCTTATACTGTGATTGTTGCGGCAAATGCATCTGACCCAGCACCACTTCAATTTTATGCACCATTTGCTGGTGCTGCAATTGGAGAATTTTTTAGAGATTCAGGTCGTCCGGCGTTAATTGTTTATGATGATTTATCTAAACAAGCGGTGGCTTATCGTGAAGTTTCATTATTATTAAAAAGACCTCCTGGACGTGAGGCTTATCCTGGAGACGTATTCTACTTACACTCTCGTTTATTAGAAAGAGCTGCAAAAATCATTGCTAAAGATGAAATTGCTGCAAGAATGAACGATTTACCAGAATCATTAAAAGATATTGTAAAAGGTGGAGGTTCTTTAACGGCATTGCCAATTATTGAAACACAAGCTGGTGACGTTTCTGCATATATTCCAACCAACGTAATTTCTATTACTGATGGACAGATATTCTTAGAGTCTAACTTATTTAATGCGGGTGTTCGTCCTGCAATTAACGTGGGTATCTCAGTATCTCGTGTGGGTGGTAATGCTCAGATTAAATCTATGAAAAAAGTTGCTGGTACTTTAAAATTAGACCAAGCACAATATAGAGAATTAGAAGCATTTGCTAAGTTCGGTTCTGACTTAGATGCTGCAACCAAATCAGTATTGGAAAAAGGTAAGCGTAACGTGGAAATCTTAAAACAACCACAATATTCTCCATTAACTGTAGAAAAACAAGTTGCGATTATCTATCTTGGCTCTAAAGGTTTATTGAGAAATGTAGCTGTGAATAAAGTAAGAGAATTTGAAGAGACATTCTTATCTACTATTGAACAAAAGCATCCTGATGTTTTAGCAAACTTGAAAAAAGGAAAATTAGATGATGCAGATTTAGCTAAATTAGAAGCTGTAGCTAAAGATTTAGAAGGAAGTTTTGCATAATTAAAAGATAGCTGGAGGATATAGCGATATATCCTCCAACAAAATAGAAAAGTAATTATTAATAATGGGAGCAAATTTAAAAGAAGTAAGAGGAAGAATAGCATCTGTAAAATCAACTATACAGATTACAAAAGCTATGAAAATGGTTTCTGCTGCTAAATTGAAAAGAGCAACAGATAGAATTGTCCAAATACGTCCTTATGCTGACCAACTTAGTAATGTATTACAAAATTTAGTAGGTAATTTACAAGGCGAAGTATCTATTTCTTACGGCAAACAAAGAGAAGGCAACAAAGTTTTAATTGTTGTGATTACTTCAGATAAAGGTTTGTGTGGTGGATTTAATGCCAATTCAATTAAAGCTGCTAAAAATTTATTAGCAGATAAATATGCTTCATTAAACGAAGCCAAAAAAGTAGATGTTTTAACGATAGGAAAAAGAGCTTATGAAGCATTCAAAGACGGTAAGAATTATGTAAACCGTGATTTTGTTGAGCTTTTTCATAATTTGAATTTTGAAGATACCTCTAAAGCAGCGGAATATATTATGTATGCTTTTGATCAAGGTGTTTATGATAAAGTTGAAGTTGTGTATGGTAAATTTAAAAATGCTGGTACACAACTTACAACAGTGGAGCAATTTTTACCAATTAGTACTTCAACGGAAAACACTAATGCAAAAATTAATGCAGATTATATTTTTGAACCTTCACAGGTTGAAATTTTAGAAGGTTTAGTTCCTAAAATTTTAAAAACACAATTCTTTAGATATTTGTTGGATTCTAACGCTTCTGAACATGGAGCTAGAATGACAGCGATGGATAAAGCCACTGAAAATGCAAATGAATTGCTTAAAACATTGAATATTATGTACAATAGAGCAAGACAAGCCGCAATTACTACAGAACTTTCTGAAATCGTTTCTGGTGCAGCGGCACTAAGCAACGAATAATTTTTAAATCCCATTTCGTATTTATAGAATCCTAATACTTTATTCTTTTTGTGGTAATGGCAAAATGATATATATCATTGCATTTTCATGCCACCTTTGATGAAATCTGCAACAATAGTACCTTGTAGCCAATAGCCTTTGCTGTTTAAGTGAAAATCTGTAAGATGATAAATTTTATCTGGCGACATTTTATGATTGTTTAGGTAGTTTGTGAATCCGATTTGTGTATTGATAAATCGAATTCCAGTATGTTTGTTTAACTCTATAAAACTATCTTGAAAATTAAAACTTTCTAAATTTATTAATTCATTCAAATTTGGTGTAATGATACATAAAAAAGGAACTCCTTTTGAATTGCAATACTGTTCAAATGCTATCATTTTTTTCATAATTACATCAACACTATACGTTAAATCTTCAAACTGTATTTGAAATGGACGATATTCAAACACATCTAACATTATTTTTCTAAATAGGAATGAAATTCCGTAAAAATATTCCCACCAAAATTGTTTTCTAAATCCTTGAGTAAAACGTTCATCACCACCACGATTCATAATATCTGGAATGTCAGAATAAGAAATATTACAAATAACCATTTTGGGATTGGTTAATTGAAATAAAGTATCTAATAGTTGATATTCATACACAGGATCGCTGCCTCTCACACCGGCATTAATACATTGTATATTTTGTCCTAAATGGAATGCCAATGATTTACTCAAAGTCGAATCTTCAGGTGCACCAGCTCCTTCAGTAAAGGAATCTCCTAAAAGTAAAATATTTTTTGTGTTTTTAAAAATTGATAATGCTTGCTCTCTCAAACCCAATTCATTATACCTATGCTTATATGAAAAATCTATTGAACTATAATCCGAAGTGCTATTTGGCTGGTTCACTCTATATCCTAAAAAGTATTTTCTATTTTCTCCAAATATTTGAGAATTGTAATTGGCAAAAATGGAATTTGAGTTAGCCTCTGTATAATTAAGATTACCTTTCCTAGATACTCGAAGATAGGTTTCTGCTATAAATAAAATAATTAGAATGGCAATAATATTAAAAGCTATTTTTTTATTTTTTATAAATTGAAACGCTAGTAAAATCATTAATAAATAAAATGCAATGGTGCAGAAGATATTTGTACCACCATACGAATAAAACATTATCATTAAATATAAATTAATGATGAAAACCATTAATATCAATATTAATCGTTTATTGACGATTATGTTTTTAAAAAATTTATTTTTCATTAATTTTATTTTTTAATACTAAATATTCATCAATACTTTCTGGGTTTTTCATCGCATCTAAGGAAATGCTTTTTTCTAAAGGCATACCCATAAATATTTTTTTGACGGGCATTTCCATTTTTTTGCCACTTATCGTATAAGGAATTGCATTAACTTCAATTATTTCATCAGGTACATGTCGTGGAGAATATTGTTTTCGTAAACTATTTTTAATTTTTGTTTTTAAGGTATCGTTTAAAACAATTTCATTTTGCAAAACAACAAAAAGCGGCATATAAAAACTGCCATTTTCACGTTCTATACAAATTACTAAGCTATCTTTTACTTCTTCTAATATCTCAACGGCATTATAAACTTCAGCTGTGCCAATTCGTACGCCATCACGATTTAGTGTGGCATCACTTCTGCCATATATTATAATACCTTGGTGTTCTGTGATTTTTATCCAATCGCCATGTCGCCAAATATTATCGTTATCTTCAAAATAAGCACTTTTATATTTTTCATTATTGGTATCATTCCAAAAGAAAACAGGCATGCTCGGCATTGGCTTCGTGAGCATTAATTCGCCCAATTCTTGTTCAACAGCTTTGCCATTTTCATTCCAAGCTTCGACACTCGCACCTAACATTCTACATTGAATTTCGCCAGTATGTACGGATAAATATGGACTTCCACCAACAAAAGCACTACAAATATCTGTGCCACCACTTAGAGAAATTAACCAAACCTCTTTTTTGATGTGCTGGTATATATATTCAAATCCATCGGCAGGTAACGGAGAGCCGGTAGAACCCAAAGAACGCAAATGTGTTAAATTATATTTTTTATTAACCTCCAAATGGTCTTTCTTACAAGATAGATAAAATGCAGCTCCAATTCCAAAATGGTTAATTTTTTCGGTTTCTATAAATTCCCAAATTGAATAGAAATCTGGGAAATTTGGAGCTCCATCAAAAATACATAAAGTGCAACCCACCAAAAGTGAAGAAAGTGCATAATTCCACATCATCCAACCAGTTGTAGAATACCACAAATACCTTTCTCCTTTTTTACAATCCTGATGTAATGCCAAAGCCTTGTAATGTTCTATTAAATTGCCACCAGTGCTGTGTACAATTCCCTTAGGTTTTCCAGTTGTTCCAGAAGAATATAAAATCCAAATTGGATGTTGAAATTCAACAGGCGTAAATTCTAAATCCTTTGAATCTAGTTCTAAGATACTTGCCCAATTAATAAATTTATTGTGCTGCTCTCCAATTAAAATTACATTTTCTAAGGAAGGAATTTTAGAGGCAATTTCTTCAATGGTTGCTAATTTATTAAATGATTTTCCATTGTAATTATAAGTAGATGCCGCTATAAATAACTTAGGTTCTATTTGTTGGAATCTATCGACAATACTTTCTGTTCCAAAATCTGGAGAACAGCAAGACCAAATTGCACCCAAACTATTGCAAGCTAAAAAGGCAATAATTGCTTCAACATTATTTGGTAAGTAAGCGACTATTCTATCGCCTTTTTGTATATTTTTTGACTTTAAAAATTGTTGCACAGCACTTACTTTTTGCTCTAATTCTTGCCATGAAATAGAAATGCTTGGTTGATTTTCTTGTTTGTAAATGATAGCAGGATTTTCATTGTTTTTATTTCTAAAAACATGCTCTGCATAGCTGATAGTTGCACCATCAAACCATTTTGTTTCATACATTTTAGCTGTATTTTTTAATACTGATGAATAAGGTTGATGAAACTTTAAATCAAAAAAAAGAGCAACAGTATCCCAAAAAGCGTCTAAGTTTTGCACACTCCATTCCCAAAATTCTTGGTAGTTATGAAATGACAATTGGTATTTGTTTTCAATATATTTTTGAAACTTATAAAGGTTGGAATTATTAATAAACTGCTCAGAAGGCGACCAAAGTACAGACATCTTTTTTTCTTTAAAAATAACTATCTTTTTTAAATAAAGTGATATTTGCCAATGGAATTAAAGATGAATCACATTATTTTAATTCTAATTTTTGATTTGTTGGCAGGTTAGTAGCTGATGCAATATGTGTGTTATAGCCTTTTGCAATTAGGTATTGTGCTAAAATGTAGGTACTCATTATTAATACTCTACTTAAATAAAATGGAGCTTTAAAAACTGAAATGGCAATACACATATCAGAAAATATGAATAACAATGAGCCAATAAAGATTAGTTTGAATGAAGTCGCTGAAACTATACCTTTTCTGTTTAAAGCCACAATGGACATCAATGTGATGATGATACAATATAAATAAACAGGCACTTTCATCGCTTGGATGCTATCTCCCAAAAAGTATAAAAGTCCGACAATAAAAGCAATAAAAGGCATAATTAATGAAGGTTTTGCCTCAATAAATCCAATTTTATTTTTGCCTTTTACATCTTTTAGAAAACAAATAATATAGTTTAGATGAGCAATTAGGAAAGCGGCTAATCCAAAAATGAAAAACATTTTATCTTTTGGTGGTTCAAATTCATGCCTAATCATTAAAAAAAAATCGCCTAACCAAGAAAAAAACAAGCCTAAAAGAAGAAAAACAACATCCTTTTTATTCTTTGTGGTCGTATAAACCCAAATCATCAAAATAGGCATTAATAAAGGTTTTGCAACATAAATAATAGAGAAATTTTCTAAAAATTCTCCTGAAATTTCAATTAATGCAACAATTAAATAGATGATTGGTAACATCGCTTATTATTAAAGATTACTTTTGATTGCTTGATTACATAACTTAAATAATACTCTCGCTCCAACATTGGCATTCCACTCTTTATCATTCGGATTTGGTGCAACTTCATTCAAATCGAACCCGATAATTTTTTTACCGCTATCCACAACTTTTCTTGCCAAATAAATAGCTTCATTAAAAGTCAATCCACCAGGAACTGGCGTTCCTGTATTTGGGCAATACATTTGTTGTAATCCATCAATATCAAAGCTAATATACACTTTATCAGGCAATTCTGCTATGATTTCATAAACAATATTTTTCCAAGTCATGCCTTCTATTTTTCTGTCATTCAAATCCCAATCAAAAAATGTTTTTAATTTAGAATTATCTTGTGTAATCGCAAATTCATCAGGAGAAATATCTCTAATGCCTACTTGTACCAATTTTTTCACTTGTTCAATTTGAATTGCATTATACATAATTGAAGCATGGGAATAAGTAAATCCTTCATAAGCATTTCTTAAATCAGCATGTGCATCAATATGTAAAATACCAAAATCATTATGGTGCTGTGCTAAAGCTTGTAATAAACCGAGCGGCGTACTATGGTCGCCACCTAGCAGAGCCACCATTTTCCCATCTCTGATAATTTTGTCTGTTTCTTCAAAAACCCAAGCTCTCAATTCATCGCAAGCGTTATTAATTTCCTCCAAACTATTTTGCATACTTTTATTTTCGGAAACTTGTATGCCATTCTCAAGTAAACGTATGTATTCAGCGGCTTTTGGTCGAAGTTGTTTGTTTTTCTGCTGCCAATATTCAGAGATTTGCAGAAGATAAGCCCCATATTTATGAGCGTCTTTCAAAAAAGGGTCAAATAAATCTAATTGAGAACTAGCTTCTAAAATTGCCTCAGGACCTTGTGCCGCTCCAGTATTATAAGAAACCGTAACTTCCCAAGGAACAGGCAGTATAATCAATTCAGCATCTTTATATTCGTGTGGCAATGAAAAGATATGTCCATTTTTTATACCTATATCATTAGGTTGAAAATCTAACATGATTAATTTTTTTATAAAAATAGGAAAAACTATTTAATAATGTGCTGAATAACAACACTCGCACAAGCACCACCAAAAGCAGCGGGCATAAAAGAAATAGTACCGTAAGAAGATCGTTTGAAATTGCTACCATCGGTCATTATAATTCTTTTTTCACTTTGTAATTCTGGAGAGAAAACAACTTTAAATCCTTTGTAGATTTTTTCTTTTTTCAATCTTTTGCGTACATACTTTACCAAAGGACAATCGTGTGTTTTGGATAAGTCTGCTACTTTAATTCTCGTAACATCTAATTTACCACCAGCTCCACCACTAGAAACAATTTTTACTTTATTTCGGTACGCAGCTATTAATAAATTTAATTTTGGTGAAATACTATCTATGGCATCTACTACATAGTTGTATTTATCAGCAGTAATAATTTCTTGTGCTTTTTCTGGTGATAAAAAAGTTTTAATTACGGTCAATTGGATTTCAGGATTGATGTCTTTAATTCGTTCAGCCATCCAATCTGCTTTAGATTTTCCAATTGTAGAAATGGAAGCTGGCAATTGTCTATTTCGGTTGGTATCGTCCACGATATCACCATCAACAATGGTCATTTTTCCAACGCCAGCTCGTGCAATAAATTCGGCACAATAAGAGCCAACGCCACCCAAGCCAACCACTAAAACATGTGCTTGAATTAGTTTTTGTAACTTTTCTTCTCCAATCAAAAGTTCTGTTCTGGAAAGCCAAGCGGTATTTTGCATTGCTAAAAAAGAATAATAATTACAAAAGTTTATCTATTCATCATCAATAAAAATTCTTCATTGCTGCGTGTCCCTTTCATTTGATTCAATAAGAATTTCATAGCTTCTTCAGAAGTCATATCAGCTAAATGATTTCTTAGAATCCACATTTTTGATAAGGTGTCTTTGTCTAATAATAAATCGTCTCTTCTCGTTGAGGAAGAAGTAACATCAATCGCTGGGAAAATTCGTTTATTGGCTAATTTTCTGTCTAATTGTAATTCCATATTTCCAGTACCTTTAAATTCTTCAAAGATAACTTCATCCATTTTAGAACCTGTTTCAATTAGAGCTGTCGCAACAATAGTTAATGAACCACCGTTTTCAATATTTCTTGCTGCACCAAAAAACTGTTTTGGTTTGTGTAAAGCATTTGCTTCCACACCACCCGACAATACTTTTCCAGAAGATGGCGCAACCGTATTATAAGCTCTCGCCAATCTTGTAATTGAATCTAATAAAATCACCACATCATGTCCGCATTCCACTAATCTTTTTGCTTTTTGCAAAACAATATTTGAAACTTTAACGTGTCTATCAGCAGGCTCATCAAAAGTAGAAGCTACAACTTCAGCATTAACACTGCGTTGCATATCTGTAACCTCTTCAGGTCTTTCGTCAATTAAAAGAACAATTAAATATACTTCAGGATGGTTTTTTGCAATTGCATTGGCAACATCTTTTAATAGCATTGTTTTTCCAACTTTTGGTTGGGCAACAATCATTCCTCTTTGTCCTTTTCCAATTGGTGTAAATAAATCAACGACTCTTGTGGTTAGATGTCTGTCATCTTGGAATAAGTTTAATTTTTCATTCGGGAACAAAGGCGTTAAATAATCGAATGGAATTCTATCTCTAATTTCTTGAGGTGTTTTGCCGTTGATACTATCCACTTTTAATAAAGCAAAATATTTTTCACCTTCTTTTGGAGGTCGAATCGTACCAACAATAGTATCGCCTGTTTTTAATCCGATTAATTTTATTTGTCCTGGAGAAACATACACATCATCTGGAGATGAAAGATAGTTGTAATCTGACGAGCGTAAGAAACCATAACCTTCTGGAATAATTTCTAAAACGCCTTCGCCTGGAATCACACCATCTAAATCAATATTAAAGACTTCTTTCTTTTCTTCTTCGATAAGATTTTCATTCTCTACAACAACTTCATTATTGTTGTTTTCGTTGTTATTATTTCTATTATTATTTCCGTTTTGATGATTGGGATATTTTGGATGTTTATTGTGATTAGGTTTATGTTCAAATGGTTTTTTTTCAAGTATTTTTTCTTCTACTTTCTCTTCTTCAATACTATCTTTTAATTGTACTGCCTGAGGTGCATTTTCTTTAAGTTCAGGAGATGCGGGAGTGTTTGAGCTAACTTTATGAACAACTTTGTTTATTCTGTTTCTTATCTTTTTATCATTATTAGCTACAACATTTTCTTGATTAGTATCCTGATTTACCACATTTGCATCGCTCGTAGCTTCTAAATTCTGTTTAGTAGATTCCGAATCAATTCTAATTTGTTCAACTTCTTGATGAGTAGGTTCTTTTTGAACTTCATCAATAGGAGTTATAGTCATTTTATTAATAGGCTCTTCAGAAGTATTGTTATTGGCTTGTTTTAAAATAAGCTCAATCATTTCTCCTTTTTTTAATTTGCTAATTTTAGTTTTTGGTATAAGCATTGATTCTGCAATTGCCTTTAAATCCGATACCGATAAAACGTTTAGTTGTTCTGCATTATGCATATAAGAATAAATAAGATTTGTGTTTTAAAAACATGAATTGTCTATAATAAAATGTCAATAGGAAGTTTGCAATGAATAATTGCCTGACTTGTTTTGATGTTGCAAAGTAAATACTTTTTTTATAAAAAAACTATTTTTCTTATAAAAATCTCTTGAATCTACTAAAAATCTTAATTTTTAAAGAATATTAAAAGAATTTGTTATATCACTTTTAAGAATTTTTATTACTTGAAGTCTGTCTTTTTGTGTATTTTGTAATTCGAAATTTAACTATAAATGTTGTTTGGTTCAATATGGAAAGATTTAAAGTGGCACTTGAAATTTGGTGTACCATTGACTAAAATAATTTATGCAAATGTCTTTGTTTTCCTATTGTTGAGTTTTTTGAACGTGATAGATTTTTTTTCAAAACTTCATACAAGTACTTGGTTATTAGAGCATCTTTCATTTTATTCTTCTAGGCAGTTTTTCTTCCAACCATGGGGAATTTTGACTTATCAGTTTACGCATATAGGGTTTATGCATATTTTATTTAATATGTTGTGGTTGTATTGGTTTGGAATGATTGTTCAAGATTTTCTAGGTCGAAATAAAATTGTACCATTATATCTTTTAGGTGGTTTTTTTGGTGCTGTATTTTTCGCATTAATTACGAATTTAATACAATTAGCAGATCCAAGTTTTAATTTGAATGGCTCTATGCACGGGGCATCTGCTGGCGTAATGGCTATCGTTTGGGCAGCGGCTACTTTGTCGCCAAATTATGAAATAAGATTATTGCTTTTAGGTAATATAAAACTGAAATGGATTGCATTGTCGATTTTAGTGTTAGATATTATAATGCTCAATGATGGTAATTTTGGTGGACATATTGCCCATATTGGCGGAGCTTTTTTTGGCTGGTTATATATTACATTACTTAGAAATGGTAAAGATTTGACACATCCTTTTTATGATGTAGTAGATTTCTTTAAATTAAAATTTAAGAAAAAAGAAAAGTTGAAAGTTGTTTATAGAAAACCACAACAACAACAAAAAGTTTATGCAGGTCAAGAAAAAAAGCAACAAAGCAATAAAAAAGAAAGTGAATTTTCGGAACTTAATAAACGGGAAAAACAGGAAAGACTTGACAATATATTAGACAAAATAAATTCATCGGGATACGATAGTTTGACGAGTGCTGAAAAAGAATTTTTATTCAAAATAAGTAAAGAAGATTGAAATTTTTACATTTCATCATATCATTTTTCTCTCGAACTATCAATATTTTTGTTGTTGTTGGCTTGTTGGTCTGTTTGTCTGCAAGTTATATTAGTCCAGAAAAATTTGGATTGATAGCCGTATTGGGTTTTGTGTTTCCGATTTTTGTTGCATTAAATCTATTGTTTGTACTTATTTGGATACTTCGTAAGCGATGGTTTTTTATGGTTTCTTTTATTGCATTAGTATTGAGTGCAGCTCAAATTGTGCAACTTATTGGGTTTAGAAAAAGCCAAGTAAATAGTGAGCCTAATATAAAAATCATGTCTTATAATGTGCGAAATTTTGATTTGTATAATTGGAGTGAGAATAAGCAAGCACAAGACAAAATTTTCGAAACGATAGAAGAAGAAAATCCTGATATTATTTGTTTTCAAGAATTTTATACAGATGCCTCTGAGAATTTTAACACCATTAAACGCTTAAAAAAATTAGGATATAAGCACTATTTTTTTGTAAGAGAATTGGTTTTACGAAATACAGATGAATGGGGCATTGCCACTTTTTCAAAATTGCCAATTGTATCATCTAATAAAATTTTGAAAGAAGATGAAAGTAATAGTTACAAAAGGTTTCCCTATAAAGGTATTTCAACTGATGTTATATTTCAAGATAAGCAAATTAGAATTTTTAATGTACATCTTCAATCTATACACTTTGGAAGAAATGAATATCAAGTTATTGAAGATTTAAAAGGAAAGGAAATAGAAGAAAATGCCGTTAAAAAAATGCTTAGAAAATTAAGAAATGCTTTTCAAAAACGAGCTGTACAAACAAGAACTTTTTTGTCAATATTAGAACAACAAAAGCAACCATATATCATTTGTGGTGATTTGAATGACCTGCCCAATTCATATACTTATAATAAACTTGCTAAAAATATGAATGATGCCTTTTTGCAAAATAATATAGGTATTGGTCAAACTTTTAATCGCATTCCATTATTGAGAATTGATTATATTTTGACAACAAAAGATTTTAAAACAAGTGATTGTAGAGTGATTAAAAATCCAATTTCTGACCACTATCCAATTGTTTCCAAAGTTGGGTTCTAAAAATTGTTATTATCTAATTTCTATTTGTTTTACTCCCAAACCACACTTTCTTTTTGCTGATACCAATTTTGATAAGCATCTTGTTTTTGTTTTTCTAAGATATTGCGTTTTACTTTTAATGTTGGTGTTAATAGGTTGTTTTCAACTGTCCATTCCTCGTTCATAATCACGACTTTTTTCATTCGCTCATGTTTTTCTAATCCTTTATTGACAGAAGTTGCTAATTCTTCTAATTCTTTATCCACCTCATTTTTGTTTTTGCCTTTTGCTTCTTCAGATAGTACAACCAATGCCATTGTTTGTGGTAAGTTTGCTCCAACCACACAAACTTGTTCAATTAAAGTAGATTTAGAAAGTTCGTTTTCAATTGGTGCCGGAGCAACATATTTTCCTTTGTCCGTTTTGAAAATATCTTTAACTCTTCCAGTTATAGTTAAAAACCCTTTATTGTCTTCAACACCTTGGTCGCCAGTACACAACCAGCCATCTTCGGTAATGGTTTCTCTGGTTTTTTCAGGTTCTTTGTAATAGCCCACCATTATTGCAGCACTTTTTACTTGTATTTCTCCTTCTTCAGAAAATCGCACTTCATTGAAAGGTAATGAACAACCAACACTACCGACTTTCCTTGCATTTGGCAAACTTAAATGTGAATAAGCACAGTTTTCTGTCATCGCATAAGCTTCGTAAATTCTAAATCCAATATGATCAAACCAATTGGTCGTTGCAACAGGAAGTGGAGCAGCTCCGCTTAATAAATATTTGGCATTTTCCAAGCCTAAACCCTCTTTAATTTTTTTCTTAATCAAATTATTTATGATAGGAATCCGCATCAATATATCTAATTTACTTTGATTCATTTTTGCTAAAATCCCCATTTGGAATTTAGTCCAAATTCTTGGAACAGCTAAGAAAACCGTGGGCTTCGTTTCCTTCAAATTCATTGGAAATGTCTCTAAGCTTTCTGCAAATGACATTGTTCCGCCAGAATAAATACTACCCATTTCTACTAACATTCTTTCTGCAATATGTGATAATGGCAAATAGGAGAAAAACCTATCTTCAGGACTTAAATTATCTAACAATTTCATGGCATTGGCAGCCGCAAAACCTATTGCTCCATATCTATGCAAAACGCCTTTTGGCAATCCAGTTGTACCTGATGTATAAATAATCGTAATTAAATCATCGGGATTGGGAATAGGATTCTCCATTAATGGCTCAGTATTTTTCATAATATCTTCCCAATTGATATAGCCATCGTAATATTCTGACCACATTGGAAAATTTATAACCTTTACACCTTCAGGAATACCGTGTGCTTGTGTTTTCCAATTGTCTAATTTTCCTACAAAACAAACCTTAGCCTCACTGTGTTCTAAACAATATTTTATCAAATCGCCAGGAATAGTGGGATACAATGGAACAGAAATATGACCAGACATCATAATAGCCAAATCGCTCATAATCCAATGCATACTATTTTTAGATATAATTGCAATTTTTGAATGCTCAGGTAGATTTAAGGATTTTAAATAATTAGCCATTTTTCTAATTTCAGTACCAGCTTGTGCCCACGTAACGGACAGCCATTGACCTTGATAGGCTTGTCTAAAAAAAGTCTTATTGGGTTGTGTATTTTCCCAATGATAAAATCGTTCTAAAGGCGATTCGTATTTTTCCATTCGCTTTTGTTTATATTATTTTAAAAATAAGGAAATCTTTTGTAAATACAAGTTTTTTGAATAAAATTTCAAAACACTATTTTAGTTTAATGTAGAATAATTCGTTTATCTTTTGTATTTTAGTTACATGCAATTGGATATTCAAATACCTGATGTTGTGATGGAGCTTCAGAATAAATTAAAAGCGAACCAAGAGCAATTGCATTTTCTGTTAAATATTACAGAAGCAATTAATATGAATTGTTCTACGGATCAATTAATAGAGCTATATCAAGAAGTCATACAGGAGCAATTAGGCGTTGGAGAAATTGCATTCTTTGTCTTTAATGGTGTTTGGAAAAGAAAAATATGGTTAAAAGAAGAAGAACAAGATACTTTTATTCCAATTGCTGATAATATTCATAAATATATTACTCCCAAAATTTTAGACGAAGAAGAACAACAGCTTTTTCATAATTTTAAATTTTTAATACCAGTATATCATAAATCACAAGCCATAGCTTTTGTGTTGTTCGGGAATATGAATACGGATAGTTTCTTTAATGAAACTGAATTATTAGAGTTTGCTCAAATCATTACCAATATTATTGCAGTTGCCCTAGAAAATAAAAGACTTTTCAAGCAAGAAATTGATAAAAAAGAATACGAAAAAGAATTAGAATTAGCTTCAAAGGTTCAAGGTATGCTAATTCCTAAAAAGTTGCCCAAAAATAATTTATATGAGTTTGATGGAATTTATGTTCCATACAAAGGTATTGGAGGCGATTATTATGATGTAATCCATATCAATAAAAATGAATTTGTATTCTGTGTGGCAGATATTTCTGGAAAAGGAATTTCAGCAGCCTTAGTAATGGCAAATATTCAGGCATATTTGAATGCCGTTTTGGATATGCAAATATCTTTAGAAATGCTAATTCATAAATTAAATAAGAAAATATTTACAGTAACAGAAGGAAATATGTTTGTTACCTTGTTTTTGGCAAAATACAATATTGTAAGTAAGGAGATGACGTATATTAATTGTGGACATGTACCTCCGATAATGATTCATCCTCATCAATTGCAATTATTAGACAAAGGGACTACTATGTTGGGCGTTTTTGAAGATTTACCTAAAATGAGTTCTGAAACAATTACTATAAAAGAAGAAACCAGTATTATTTGTTATACAGATGGTTTAACTGAATTAGAAAATGATAATAACAAGCAGTTTGGAATGAATCTTTTATTGGATTTTGTAAAGCTCAATTACCAATTTAATCCTGCATTATTTAATAAGTTATTGCATGAGCATATTTCAAAATATAAAGGCAACTCATTATTTAATGATGATATCAGTATATTGACAGGAAAATTCTATTAGAATGATTTTTATTAGAATATTTTTTAGCTTTCTTTTCTTAATAAGTGTTATAAATATTTTTGCAAAAGAGAAAATTATACCAAATCATAATTTTGGATTAGATGCTAGTTATCAAATAGGAAAAGTTTTTAAACACACCAAAAATTTTCAACCAACGATAACTGGAGCAACAAACGTTTTTCAGATTTCAGCTTTTAAGCAAACGAATGGCAAAAAGGATTGGCAAAGAAAACTAAAATATCCTGAATTAGGTGGAGGCTTTATTGCATTATTACATCATAATAGTGATACCATAGGCAATGGATATGCAGCATTTGCATATTTTACATACCCATTTGTCAGAAGTAGATTTGTTGATTTTATTTTAAGATTTTCTGGAGGATTCGCCTATGACTCAAATGTTTATGACGAGCAAAGTAACCCAGTCAATAATGCTATGGCATCACCTATAAATATTTTTGTAGAAGCCCGATTAGGTTTAAATTTTAAGATATATAAAAATGTTGAATTGATTACAGGAATAGCATTTGCACATTATTCTAGTGGAGGTACAAGATTACCCAATCTTGGACTTAATACGCCAACTTTTTTACTTGGATTAAGATATATAGGCATTTCTAAAAAGGCGACACCATTCAATACCGACCCAGTTGAAAAATCACAATATAAAAATGAATTGGGCTTCTTATTAAATACTGGCTGGAGTGATATTACAAAATTTGATAAAGACAAAAGTCATATTATCACATCGGGTTCGGTACAATATGCACGCTATTTTAATATCGTTAATAAGTTATATTGTGGTGCATTATTGGAATTTGATTTTGGACAACCACATTTGCAAGAAAACAGACTATTGGTTCAAGATAAATTAATAAAGAAAGCAGCAAGCAGAATGAGTATTTATGTAGGTAATGAAATTGCATTTGGACGAACGTCTATTTTTTATGCATTAGGAGTTTATTTATTTACGCCTTATAAAATGTTTACGCCGATATATTTTAAAATTGGTACGAATATTAATTTCTTGGCTTTAGGTAAGAAGAATCGGCCATATTTTAATTTTGGTGTTAAAGCACATGCTGGGATCGCATCTTATACTGAAATAGGCTTAGGTAGTAATTTTAAATACTAAATAAAAATAAAAAAGTCCGCCAAAAGGCGGACTCATAAATTAAAGCATTAAGCTATTATTTAGAAATTTTGTAATTAGCTTTTCTAGCTAAGTTTCTATTTGTAGAATTATCAATTCCACCAGATACTGCATTAATTCTTGATGCATTGATACCTTGTTGAACTAAGATGTTTTTAACATTGTTAGCTCTGTCTTGTGCTAATTGATCGTTGTAAGCTTTTGTTCCTGTTGCATCAGCATAACCAGTTACAGTTAATTTTGCATTCGGATTAGCTTTTAAATAATCAGCGATTTGTTGGATACCTTGCATTGATGTAACTTGTGGTGTTCTTACATCAAAATCAAAATAAGTTGCCAAAGAACCACTATTTACTAAATCTAAAATCGTTTCATCTTTCTCAGTTGAATTTTGAATTGATTTTAACTTATCATTGATTGTTTGGTTTAATTCATTTCTTAATTTATCCAAATCTTCGTTTGTAGCAGCCTTATTTAATTTTGATTTTAATGCTTCAACTTCATCTTTTAAACTTTGAATTTCTCCTTTGATACCTTCTCTGTCTTTATAGTATTCGTTTTTCAAATCATCTAAAGCTTTCTTCGTTGCTAATTCTTTTTTAGCCCAATCGATGTGTTGTTTTTTGCCAAAGTTATAAGTCAAACCTAAAGTATAAGTATGTAAAACAGCATCAACAGGACCTCTGTTGTCTCTTGTTCCATTTAATTGAGTTTGTTGTTTAAAGATTAATACTTGGCTAAAATCAGCAGTCAATACTAGTCTATCAATAATTCTAAATTGTGGTGTAAGCCCCCATTTAAAATCAATAATATTGTCTCTTTTAATTCTTGTAGCATAATTGCTTCCTGGGACAGATAAGTCAATCTTATCTTTGTCTAATTTAAAACTTCTATAACCAACTCCAGAATGTCCTAATAAGCCAAATCTTCCAGTAAATTCAGGGAAATGCATAATTTGTCCTAAATTGACAACACCTTCAACATCTATACCATAGTAGTGTCCTTTAAAATCAGTTATTTTAGATAAATCTCTTTTTCCAACTCCAAAACCAGGAGATACTTGGTCATAGCTGATATTTGTTTTAATACCAACATATCTATTAATCATAAATCTAGCACCTAAATCAATATGGAATGGTGATACTCTTGATGTGCTAAATTTACCATTTACACCAGAGTTAACGATAGTTTTACCTGCAGGAATAAGTGAATTAAATCCTCCGTTTAATTCTAAAGACCATCTGCTAAAGCTTCTATTGAAGGCTTTGTCTTCGCTAATTTCTTTTTTTACTTTCTCTTGCTTTTCTTCTTTCGCAATTGCCCCATTCATTAATATTAATGATAAGAATAAGGTAATTGACAGTTTGTTTAAATGTGTCATAAATAATGTTTTTAGTTAAAAATTCTTTTTAATAATTGTTTTATCGGCTTTTAATACTCAAAGGTATCAAAATTCATGCTAAAAAAGATATGCGTACAATCATTTGTTGAAAAATAACTCAAATGTAATATTTTAGTATATATCTTATAATCTTATTGTAGCTAAAAGTTAAGGCTACTCGTCATTAACATCAATTAACAACTTTTTATTGCTTAAATATATTGTAGTTTTATATAGTGAGTTTGATGTAATTTTAAATTATTGTTTATTGATATTTAATTAGTAAAAAAATGTATCTTTGCACTCGGGCAAGTCTCATACGACCAGCTCCTTACAAATCCTCCAGGGTCGGAAGGCAGCAAAGGTAGTCGGTTGTAGCGGTGCGATATGAGTAACTTGCCTTTCTTTTTTATATTGAAAATCTAATTATATTATGTTCCAATTATTTATTTTACAGCAACAAGCAGCTCCAGGAAACTCAACATTTACATTAATTATGTTTGGATTGATGTTTGTTGTTTTTTATTTCTTTTTAATTCGGCCTCAATCTAAGAAGGCAAAGGAGCAAGAAAAATATATTGCTGACTTAAAAGTTGGTGATAAGATTGTAACAATTGCTGGTATTCATGGAAAAATTGTTGCCGTAAATGAAGGAGATAATACATTTTCTATTCAAGTGGATAGTACAACAAAAATGAAAATAGAACGTAGTTCCATTTCTTTAGAAATGAGTAAAAAAGTTCAAGACAGTCCTGCATCCTAATTGCTATGCTAAAAATTGGTGTAACAGGTGGCATAGGTAGTGGAAAAACTACAGTTTGTTTGTTATTTCAGCAACTTTTTAATATTCCAGTTTATTATGCCGATGTTCGTGCAAAACATATCATTAATGAAAATCAAACGATAAAAGACCAAATTATTGCATTATTTGGCGAAGATGCTTATCTAAACAATGAATATAATAGAACGTTTATTGCTTCAAAGGTTTTTAACAATAATACACTTTTACAACAATTGAATGCAATTGTACATCCTGCTGTGTTTAAAGATGCACAACATTTTTTTAATAAACATCAATCAGAAAATTATGTTTTATATGAAGCTGCTATTTTATTTGAAAGTGGAGGCTACAAAACAATGGATAAAAATATTTTAGTTATTGCACCCACGGAATTGAGGATTGAAAGGACAATGAATAGAGATGGAATAACATCAGATAAAGTTAAGCAAAGAATTAAGAACCAAAAACCAGATGAAGAAAAAATAAAACTTAGTAACTTTGTGATTGTAAATGATGGAGAAAAAGACTTGAAATCACAAGTTCAAGAAATACATCGTTTAATTTTAGAAAGTATAAAATAAAGATAGAATTTATAACAGATAAAAAATACAAAAAATGGCAGAGGAAATTATTGACGTATTAATTATTGGAGCAGGACCAGCAGGTTATACCGCCGCAATTTATGCGGCAAGAGCTAATTTAAAACCAGTACTTTATACAGGAATTGAGCCAGGAGGACAATTAATGACGACAACAGATGTTGAAAACTATCCAGGATATCCAGATGCTGTAACTGGACCTAAAATGATGTCTGATTTTCAAAGTCAAGCAGAAAGAATGGGTACAGATATTCGTTTTGGAACAGTAAGTAAAGTAGATTTTTCAAGTAAAATTCATACGGTTTGGATTGATGATGAAAAAGAATTAAAAGCAAAAACAGTAATTATTGCAACAGGAGCAAAAGCTAAATGGTTGGGATTAGAATCAGAAACTAGATTGAATGGAAATGGCGTATCTGCTTGTGCTGTTTGTGATGGTTTTTTCTATAAAGGTAAAGAAGTTGCTATTGTTGGAGCAGGTGATACCGCATGTGAGGAAGCATTGTATCTTTCTAAACTTTGTCCTACGGTACACATGATTGTTCGAAAAGATGAAATGCGTGCATCTAAGGTTATGCAAGACAGAGTAATCAATACCCCGAATATTAAAATTTATTGGAATACAGAAACTTTAGAAGTAATAGGCGGACAAAAAGTAGAAGCTATTAGAGTAAAAAATAATCAAACAAAAGAAGAGCAAGAAATAAAGTTAGAAGGATTTTTTGTGGCGATAGGTCATGAACCAAATTCAAAAGTTTTTGCTTCTTTTTTAGATGTTGATGATGTGGGCTATATTATTACAGAAGCGAAATCTTCAAAAACTAAAGTTGCAGGTGTTTTTGCTGCTGGCGATGTTCAAGATAGAATTTATAGACAAGCTGTAACATCGGCAGGTAGTGGTTGTATGGCTGCTTTAGATGCTGAAAGATATTTAGCAGAGCACTTTTAATCAATGATTAAAATCATATTTTTATTTCAATATTATTGCTATCTTTGTTTTAAATTAATTTTATATGAGAAAAAAATTATTATCCCTTACTTTAGTAACAACATTATTCTTTGTTGCTTGTAATAATAGTGAAAAACCAGCAACTGAAACGCCAGCTCCTGAAGCGACGACAGAAGAAGTAACAGAAGATGTTGCAGAATATGATCCTAAACGTGGAGAAGGAGAGTATGATGAATCAAATCTTCAATTAGCAGGATTGGATGCTGCAATGGCTACAAAAGGAAAAGCAATTTCTGAAACAAAATGTATGTCTTGCCACAAAGCAACGGATGAAAAATTAGTTGGTCCAGGATGGAAAGGTGTTACTCAAAGAAATACAGCTCATTGGATTATGAACTTTATTACAAATCCTGATGCAATGTTAGATAAAGATCCTGAGTTACAAAAACAAATTGAAATTTGTTTAGTTCGTATGCCAGACCAAAATTTAAGTGGCGAAGAAGCAAGAGAAATTTTAGAATATATGCGTCAAAATGATGGTGTAAAATAAATAATGCAGAAATTATTATAAAAAAAGGTCAGAATTTTTTCTGACCTTTTTTTATTTACAATTGTTGTTACTTCTTTTTCCTTGCTTTAATGCTCCATTCAAAAGTAAATTCTGAAGTAATATTTCCGTGTTTGTCATATCCAATAGATTTTACATTAAATGCATCAGGCTCTCCAGTTTGTATAGCCTTTTGAACACGTTCTCTAATCATCTCGCCTTCTTCGCAAACAAAAGTAGTTAAACCAGTGGCTGTCTTAATAAACTTGGAAGAAAGTCCAGTAACAAATGTAGAGATAGAAGGATTGCTTTTGTGAATATACATTAATAACAATGCACCACCAGCCATCTCTGCAGCCATACCAAGAACAGCCCAATATGTTGTATCAAATGGATTTTTATTTAAAAAACGATAAGGAACCGTAATTTTACAGGTTGTTTCAGTTAATTCGGTCATTCGACAATCAGCAACGCCTGCTAAAGGAAGTTTTGCAAAAAGTCCTGCCTTAAAAGAAATTGGATTTAGTACCAATTTTCTATATTGTTCTTGTTCTTTGGTAAGCATCTTTAATATTTATTTTGATGAAGATAATTGATATTCATGATAATATTCTAAACATAAGTTAGTTTTTATCCATTTTGTAAGCTAAGTGAAAAGTAAGGCTTCTAGACCATCTGAAAATCATTGGAATAAGTACTAACATTAAAACAGTATTTAAAATAACAAAAGTGCCAACTTTGTTTAAAAAGCCATAAATGGAAGAATAGATTAGAAATAAAACAACAGATAAAACTCCGCTTAGGAAATAACCAGTGTACATGGATAGCCAATAAAAACCAGTTTCGTTGCTATAATCTAAGTTACAATTTGGACAATTTTTATGCATTTTATCCATATTTTTAATGTGATATGGATTAGCATCTAAAAATAAATTTCCTTTATAACAATTAGGACATTTTGCTAAAAGAATAGCTTTTATTTTTTTAAACATACTACTTATTTATCCTACAAAAGTAAGATGTTTTGATAATATTTTTAAATCTTGAAAATAGAGATGTGTTTTAACCCGAATTATGCAATAGGATTCGTTATGAAAGAGAAAACACCAATAAAATATAAACTTTTGTGATTGAAACATAGCAACCTCTATGGTGAATGAGCAAAAGTTAGCGTAGCGTTATATTTTGCAGGCGTTTTTGATTGTAATAGAATATCTATTGTATAATTCGGGTTTAATAATACAAACGATATAATTTGAATACTATTACAAAGCATTTCTAGCTTTTTCTTCTAATATTTATCACTACTTTTGTTTGGTAACAGATGAACGGAATTAATAAAGATAGACAAAATTTAATTTTTGTATTTGCTTTTGTATTAGCATTTGTTGTTAATTATTTTTCGTGGAATAAGCCTTTTTTTTGGGATAGCTTATTAACATCTTCTGTAACCCAATTCTATTTTGAACATGGGTTTGGAAACTTAATTTTACCCAATGCTTTAGATGCTGATCACCCTCCTTTTTTTTATGTTTATGTTGTTGTTTTTTATAAATTATTTGGTTTAAACTTGTTTGCAGCACACTTATCTATGCTTTTACCTAGTTTATTGGGCTTATTTGCATTCGTAAAAATTTTACAACACTTAAATTTCTCCTATAAATTACAAACGTTTACCATTTTAGGCTATTTTTCTATTCCTGCAATACTTACACAACATACTTTAGTAAGTTATGATTTGATGCTTTCTTCGCTTTATTTATTTGGTATCTATTGTATTTTATTTGAGCGAAAAATTTTATTGAGTATAATTGCTATTGGCATCTGTAGTGTTGCTGCTCGTGGATTATTCTTTATGCTTAGTTTGTTTTTTATTTATTATCTATACAATAGAAATCTAAAAAAATCTATACTAATTTTTTTACCAGCATTATTATTATTTGGAATATGGATGATTTATCATACTTTATTTACACAGCATTTTATTACTTTAGAAAATAATTGGAGTGAACATCGAAAGTTGGTTAATTTAAGGGGATTAACTATGAATCTTATTGCTTTAGCAAGAGTTCTTTTTGACTTTGGGATTGTTTTACTTTTTATTATTCAGATGTTCCAATTTTATATTACAAAGAAAATAAGTCGGCTTCAATTATTTTGGATTATTCCTTTTATAGTTTTTGCTGGAGGTTTTGTTTTTTTATCTAACCCAATTGGACATCGATATTTTTTGGTTGTGTATATCTTTCTTCTAATTTCTTCTATTTATTTTTTAAATAAGCAATATAAAAAGTGGCTTTGGATTCTATGTTTGTTGCCTTTGGGTCATTTTCAAATTTATGGCAATCGTATTTCAAATGGTTGGGATTGTACTTTAGAATATTTGTCATTTATTTCCCTAAAAAATGATTTTGATAAATATATTAAATCAGCGAACATTGATAATTTAAATTTAGGTACTGTTTTTCCTATGAATTTATCTGAGCGTCAGTATTATTTATCAGGAGATAGTCGTTCAATGGTTAATATACATGGAAAAAATATAGATGATTATTCATTTATTTTATATTCAAATATTGGGAATGATTTTTCAAATAATCAATTAGACCGAATGCAACAATATCAGATTGTGAAAAGTGAAAAACGTGGCAGAGTTACGATGATACTCTATTATACAAAGTAATTTATCATCGGAATATTCTAAATTTAACTCATAAAAAAACAGTATCTTAGTTTCCATTTTTGATGGAAACCATAAAGCCGAAATATAATAAACAAGATATTATTAATGTAGGTCTGATACTGTTGCTTGGGTTTTTTATTGCTCAGCAGCTTCAAGATTATATGGATGTACTGCTTTGGGACGAAGCAATATATTTAGACCGAGGATTTTTATTATGGAAGATAATTCCAAATACTTGGGGTCCAATTTATTCAGTTTGGTATAAATTTTTGTCCTATATCGAACAAAATAAAATAGCTTTATATTATTTGAATTACAAAGTACTTTATCTTTTAAGTTCAATTTTAGCATATTTATTTATGGTGGCTTTAAGAACTCCAAAAGTTATGACGTTGTTTTTTGTATGTATGTGGTTGATTCACCCATACAATTTACCATCTTGGCCAAAAATATCTCATTTTGTTATTTGTATTATATTATTTGC
Organism: uncultured Chitinophagales bacterium; assembly: GCA_964472755.1. Lineage (GTDB taxonomy): Bacteria > Bacteroidota > Bacteroidia > Chitinophagales > JADIYW01 > JADJSS01. Next base: position 48,485 of record CAYYMF010000001.1, read on the forward strand.
TGCCCTATTTATACAATATTTAAAAAGTACCATCAATCAAATTGTTGTTTTTTCTATCGCTTTTCTAATTTGTGGTTTTGCTCGTCCTGAATTGTATTTATCGTTTATTTTTTCTGTTTTATTGTTATTTATTTTAATTTTTATCAATAGAAAGAATATTAACCAATCAAATATTTTAAGCATTTGTATATGGTTGTTGTTTGTAGGTGTTACGTATAAACTATATCGAACGCCACTTACCAATGGTGATGCCCAGAGAGGCATGGGTGTTTTTATACAACATTTTGCACTTAATTATTCTATTTGGAACAAACAAGATGTTTTGTGGTGGTTCGATTTTCAAGATGCTGTGATGCATTGTTTTAAGCCACCATATACACTTAAAAATTTTGTAGAAAATCCTTATTTATGGAAACACTTTTCATTTAATATTCAACTATTATTATCAAAATCATTTAGTTTAATATTCAACCTAATTTTTCCATTTCATTTTATCAGTAAAAAAATATTTTTTGTACTTAGTTCTCTGCTGTCACTTTATCTTCTATATAAAAATAAGTGTAAAATTAAGTACTTCTTTCAACTGATAAAGGAACAGTTTCTTTTGTTTAGTTTGTTGTTATTATCTGTTTTACCATCTATTGCATCATCAATTTATGCACATCCTAGAACACATTATTTAGTCCTATTTTTTCCTTTTATCTTTTTTATACTCAGTGCATTTTTTCCAAAGGATAAGGAGTCAAATATTTTACATAGCCTACTCATCTTTTTAGTTTTTATATTATTTATGCCAAAAGCAAAAGACTTTCAGTATTTTGATTTATATGGTACTGATAAAAATATGATGACAAAAAAATCCATTAGCTTTATTGAAGATAAATATCAAAATCAGCCAACTACAATTTTGGATATTGATGGATTGATGCCATCTTTGATGAATAGTAATTTTAAATCAAGCAATATTCGACCCTTAATTAAAGAAGATTCTGTATTAATTTCAGCTATTATACTTAATGAACAACCTGATATTATATATATTACACCAACTATGATGAAACTAAAGAAAAACAAAACAGATAGCTTGTTTCAACAAATGATAGCAGCACCAGAACGATTTAATTATCATAAACAATCTATACCAACTTTAGAAGATGTTTATCTTTTGGAGAAAACGAAGTAAATGAATAAATATTAAAAACCATTAATAGTTATAGACTTTAAAAACAACTTACCTTGTGAAGGATTTTATGCAAGAGAAATTTAAAAAAGAACATTTTATAATCAATGATTTTATAGCTATTTGCCTATTAATAATAATGGGTATTTTTGTTGTGCATAATTTAGAAAACAATATGGATGTTTTGCTTTGGGATGAAGCAAGATATTTAGATAGAAGTTTTTGGCTTTGGAAAGCATTGCCAAAAACTTGGGGACCAATCTATTCTGTTTGGTATAAAATCCTGTCTTATATAGAAAGCAATAGGGTCGCTTTGTATTATCTGAATTACAAAATGCTCTTCATTGCAAGTACTATTTTGGCTTATGGATTTATGCGAGTTTATAAAGCTTCTTTATTTGTAGCTTTATTCTTTAGTTCTATTTGGATGGTGCATAACTATAATTTGCCAGCATGGCCAAAAATTTCTCATTTTTGTATTTGTATAATTTTAGCTACTGGAATTGTTGCTGCATTTATAAAAAACACGATTAATAAAACGATTGTTTTTGCAATTGCTTTTTTAGTTTGTGGGTACGCACGGCCAGAATTATACTTGTCATTTATTTTTATTCTTGTCCTACTTTTTGTATTAATCATTAAAAATATCAGAACCTTTAATAAAAGTAATGTTCTTTATTTTGCTATGCTTATTTTTTTGATGCTGTTAAGTTATAAAGCCTATCGAACGCCTTTAAATAATGAAGATGCTTCAAGAGGGATAGGTGTTTTTTTGCAGCATTATGCTTACAATTTTTATACTTGGACAAAACAAGATGTGATATGGTGGTTTGATGTACAAGAAGCTTTGGATAAAAGTTTTAAAGCACCGTATCAACTTAATGCAATCATATTGAGTGTAGATAGTCCATTTTGGAAACATATTTTTTATAATACAAAATTATTTTTTAGCCATTTGGTATTTATCATTTCAAACTTAATTTCTCCTTTCTATTATATTGACAAAATTCCATTTTTTATAGGTACTAGCTTGGTAAGTTTGTATATTTTTTGGCATTTTAAACAAAGTTTGTATTTAATTATTAAAAAGGTTAAAACAAATTGGTTGGTATTTCTAGTTCTATTTTTAGGAATTATTCCTTCGATAGCATCAAGTATTTATGCTCATCCAAGAACACACTATTTAGTCTTGTTAATGCCTTTGATTTTCCTTTTTTTAAGTACAGTTTTTAAGGAAAATATATATTCTTCATGGAAGGTAATTGTAGCATTTGCTTTGTTTTTTATTTTTACTTCTCCAAAATCTAAAGATTTCAAATATTTTGATTTGTTTGGTACAGATAAAAATATGATGAATAAAAAAGCTATTCTTTTTTTAGAAAATAAATATAAAACAGATTCTGTTAATGTTTTTGATATTGACGGACAACTGAACACTTTAATGACACAAAATTTTAGATCCTATAATATTGGTGCATTTATTTCAAAACCTGAATATCTTTTATCTCAATTTATCCAAATAGAACAACCTAATGTAATTTATGTTACACCAACGATGTTTAAATTGAAAAGGTCAGAAAAAGATACTGTTTTTCAACAAATGATTCTTCATCCTGAAAGTTTTGGATACCAAAAAAATAGCATTCCTGGATTGACAGATACCTATTTTCTAATCAGCAAGTAGAAGTACATTTATACATAAATGTGTATCTTAGAAAATTCTGTTAAATACCAATATTCTGAAAATTTCTACAATAAAAACTACTACCTTTGGCATTTAGTCGAATAAATTGCATAACGTTTGGGAACAGGAAAAACATTTTTAGATACGGTGCTTTATACTCGTGACCAAGAAGGTTATGAGAAAAAAGTAGTTTTTCTTTTTATCTATTCTTTATTTTGTAACAGTAATACTTTTTCTCAGTTTTCAGCTGTGAGTAGTATTGGAGGAATTTTTGTAGTAATTCTTATTCCTCTAATGTTATTATTGACTGGAGTCTATTGGTATGTAGCTATATTTGTATATAAGCGTTTATCATTGATTGATTTGTTTGTACTTATTTGGTGTTTAACGCCAATTTATAACGCTATTGCCTCACATCTTACCGTTGATGTTAAAATTTTGAAAGCCTTAATCAATGCAATGCCAAGATACCTAGTTGTATCTGCAAGTCTGATGTATTTTTTAATCAAGAGTGAGAAAATTACAATAAAACAATATTGCCTCGCTGGTGTTTTGGTGGGTTGGTTTGATTTGATTTTGTATATTATTTTAAATATTTATTTAGACCCACAGTCTTACAAAGCAGATGAAAGTTTGGTGGGTTATAATCCATCAAAAGGTGGATATATTTGGCGTTTTGGTAGTGTCTATATCATATTTGCCTTGTCCTATCATTTTGTCGTATTTTTAGTAAGGAATAAGTTTTTGCATTTAATAGCCACCATGATTTTCTTGGCTTATATGTTTTTTTTGGATAAACAACGTACAGAAATTTTATCTGTTTTAATACCAATTATTATTTATATGTTTTTCAAGTTGAGATGGTATGAAGTCATCAACCGAATGACACAGTTGGTTTTGTTTTCAGGTCTTATTCTGGGGATTATTTATTATATCAATCCTATGCTGCTACAATTTACAGCAGATATGTTTATTAATTTCTTTAAGTTTATGATGGGTATGGAAACTGGGGAAGCTTCTGCCGATTCTAGAATTATACAATTTACCAATGCTTACGATTTCTTTATGCGTCACCCTACTTTTATGTTTTGGGGGATTGGTTATGTGAAGCCTGAAATTCTATATCTTGAAATGGGGAAATTCATTTATTCAGATACTGGAATTGTTGGTATTTTAGTGGCACACGGCATTATCGGAACGATTTTACAAACCTCTATGTTTTTATATCCAATTTATGTTTTTTTTAAAGTGAAGCATTATCGAAATGATATTTATTATAATATGGGCATGTTGGGTTGTGTAGTTGGCTTTACCAGTGGTATGTTTAGTGGAGGTTATGCCTTAAATGCATTTGGTATTTTCTATTTCTTTGCTTTTGTGGAATATTTTAGAGTAAAAGAAAAGATTTATTGGAAACATAAACGCTTGGAACGTGAAAAAGCTAATTAAATATTTTTTCATAATATTGGTCATTTTTGCGATTCTTAAAAATTGTACATCACCAAAAAAGGAAAAAAAGCAAATTGAAGAAGTTGTAACCAATTTTTCTTCTATTGAAATTAATTTAAAATTGGATTATTCAAAAGAGCAGCAATTACATGTGGATAATTTATTTGGCTTAAATACCGGTTTTATTTGGACAAAAGAAATTGATAAATCAAATGCTTTTGTTGAATTATTAAAAGAAAGTGGCAATGTTGTTTTGAGATTTCCAGGTGGAGGCGTTGCCAATAATTATTATCCTGATGAAGTTGGCTATGGTTATAATCCAAAGAAACGACCTGTTGGTTTTAAAAGCATCATGCTCTATAATCAAACAAAAGATAGAAAATATAATATCATTGAGAATTTTGTCAGTTTATGTAAACAAACTAATGCTAAAGTAATTTATTGTGTTAATGTTTTAGATGGCAATGTTGAAAAAATGCAAATCGTTATTGACCGATTGAAAAAGGAAAATATTGAGCTAATCGGTGTAGAATTAGGCAATGAACTAAATATGGGTAATTATCGTCATGTTTTTCCAAATGGACAAGTATATTTAGATACTATTCAAAAATACATTCAAGCAATAAGAAAAAACTATCCTGATTTGAAAATTGGATTGGTTGCTGAAACGTTAGATGTCAATAATTTAAAGGACAAGAGAAGTCAATTTATGCATGAATGGAATAAAAAATTTTCTACCACAGACTTTGATGCCTATATCGTTCATTCTTATTTTCCAATTGATGATAAACAAAAGAATTTCGATGAAATTTTCCTAAAATCTGTTGATATTAGTAATCCATATTACACAAACTATACAACAAATTTATTGGAATATTTTAACACCATCGATAAAGAGCAAAAGAAAAAAATTTGGATTACAGAATGGGGTATTTTTAATTTGTATGGAGGTAATACATTTTTGCAAGCTGCATCTACGGGACAGTTTCTAAATAATGTAATACAATATGATTCTTTAAATCGTATTGATATTGCATGTTTACACGATATTGGAGCAATGATTGGGCAATCTAATCCTAAACTTCAATATACTTATAAAAATGAAAAATATGCGGTTGGTGCGATATACTTTCCTTATAAGTTTTTATCAGATATTATTGTAAAAAATAAATCCAAAATAGTAGCACATCAAATAGATAAAAAAGTTCCCTCTAATTTTGTAATACAAACATTTTATAGTACAGAAAATAAAAAAACATACATTTATTTTATTAATTCAGCTCCAACAACTGTTCATTTAGCTATTCCAACTTCCAAATTAGAAAAGCAAATTGAATTTATTGTAGCAGACAAGTTGTATGCTCATACTGGATTTGCAGCATTTTTGAAAGATTATCCTTCAAAAAACTCCTTAATTCAATACAAAAAGGAAAATAGCGTTACTAATCAAATTAAAATTGCTCCTTATTCGCTTGGTGTTATCAGTTTTTAGAAATGAATTATAACTTCAATTCTTTCATTTTGTTTTCCCATTTCCAAGCAGAAAGCATTGCATCTTCAATATTATATCGACAATGCCATTTTAAAGCCTTAGATGCTTTTTCATTGTTGGCATAAATTTTTTCTACGTCGCCAGCACGTCTTGCTCCAACTTTATAATTTAATTTTTGACCTGTTGTTTTTTCAAATGCATGAATGGCTTCCAAAACAGAAACACCATTGCCTGTACCTAAATTAAAAACCTCACAATTAGAATGGTTTTGATTTTCGATTAGGTATTTTAACGCAAGTGTATGTGCATGAGCAATATCACAAACATGAATATAATCACGCACACAAGAACCATCAGGCGTATCATAATCACCGCCAAAAACAGTCAATTGCTCTAGTTTTCCAATAGCTGTTTGAGTAATATACGGCACTAAATTATCGGGTCTATTCAATAACATTTCTCCTAAAATTCCACTTGGATGAGCTCCTACAGGATTGAAATATCTTAATAATATAGATTTTGTAGTATTGACTTTAGAATAGTGTTGTATGATTTGTTCGCCGATTTGTTTGGTGTGTGCATACGCTGATTCCGCTTCTTGAAAAGGCGTTTCTTCCGTTACTGGCAAAGCTTTGGCGTTGCCATAAACAGAGCAAGAAGATGAAAATACAAAATTTGGAATGCCAAATTTTTGAATGCCTTCCAAAATATTATTTAATGAAATTAAGTTGTTGTTGTAATATAATATCGGATTGGCAACCGATTCTGGTACTGTTTTAAATGCTGCAAAATGTATAATTCCAACGGCATCTTTATATTGTTCTAAAACATCAAATGTTTCTTGTTTATTACATAAATCAATTTGATAAAATTTGAATTTTTTTTCAGTGATTTGTTCAATTGCTCCAATTGGATATTTTGTTGAGCGTGCTAAATTATCAATACATACGACTTCAAAGCCATTTTCTAATAAATCTACAATGGTGTGCGAACCAATATAGCCTGTTCCTCCAGTTACTATTACTTTCATTTTGTTACTTTACTAATTCTATTAAATATTGTCCATAACCACTTTTTAATAATGGTTGTGCTATTTCTTTTAATTGGTCTGACGTGATAAATCCTTTTTTATAAACTATTTCTTCTATGCAACCAACTTTTAAGCCTTGTCTTTCTTCGATTACTTGTACAAATTGAGAAGCTTGCATCAAAGAATTAAATGTGCCTGTATCTAACCAAGCGGTGCCTCTATCTAAAATGCCCACTTTTAATTTGCCTCTTTTTAGATATTCTTTATTGACATCTGTAATTTCATATTCACCTCGAGGAGATGGCTCTAAATTCTCCGCAATTCCAACGACATCATTATCATAGAAATACAAACCAGGAACGGCATAGTTCGATTTAGGATTTGTTGGTTTTTCTTCGATAGACACGGCATTTAATTGTTCATCAAATTCAACAACACCATACCTTTCAGGGTCTGAAACGTGATAGGCATAAATTACACCGCCATCAGGATTGTTGTTTTTTATCAATAAATCTTCTAATCCTGAGCCATAAAAAATATTATCGCCTAAAATCAACGCAACTTTATCATCGCCGATAAACGATTTGCCAATCACAAAAGCCTGTGCCAATCCATTGGGAACTTCCTGAATGGCATATTGAAAATTACAGCCATATTTTTTTCCATCTCCCAATAATCTTTCAAAATGAGGTAAGTCGTGTGGTGTAGAAATAATCAATATTTCATTAATTCCAGCTTGCATCAAAACAGATAAAGGATAATAAATCATAGGCTTATCATAAATTGGCATAATTTGTTTGCTAATAGCCATTGTAATTGGATAAAGTCGAGTTCCAGAGCCTCCTGCCAAGATTATTCCTTTCATTTTAATTAATTTTTGATTTTTATTAAAAAATGTTCGCTAATATAAACAAAATAACAGATAAATTTTTTATGTTTGTAGAATAAAGTTTTGGTAATATAAAACTTTATGTTAAATTTGCATTAAATTAGACTATATATGAGTACAGGCGAAAAAGTTTTTAAGGTTTTAGTTGTAGATGACGAACAAGATATTTTAGAATTCTTAAGTTATAATTTAGAGAAAGATGGCTTTCTTGTTTCAACTGCCGAGAATGGGAAAGTGGCTTTAGAAAAAGCAAAAAAGGAAGAGCCAGATATTATCTTATTAGACGTGATGATGCCTGAAATGGATGGAATTGAAGCTTGTAGAACGCTTAGAGAAATGCCGCAATTTGAAAATACAATTATTGCATTTTTAACTGCAAGAACAGAAGATTATTCTCAAATTGCTGGGTTTGAAACTGGTGCAGATGATTATATCAGCAAACCAATAAAGCCAAGAGTATTAATCAGCAGATTAAGAGCTTTATTGAGACGTTACGAAACCAAAGAAACTAAAGCTTCTTTCTTAGAAGTGGGTGATATTAAAATTGATAGAGAACGTTATTTAATTACGTTCAAAGGAACAGAAATGGCAGTGCCTAGAAAAGAATTTGAATTGTTGTATTTATTAGCTTCAAAACCAGGTAAAGTATTTAAACGCGATGAAATCTTAAATGAGATATGGGGTCGTGATATCATTGTTGGTGATAGAACCATCGACGTACACATCAGAAAACTTAGAGAGAAATTGGGTGAGGATTTAATTAAAACAGTAAAAGGAATAGGATACAAATTTGATGAAATATGAGAGGAAATCCTTCTCTAAATACAATATCATTTTATACAAGTATAGCAGTAGCATTTTTTTCTACTGCTTTTTTTTTCGTGCTTAATGAACTATTTGAACATCAAATAAATTTACTGGCTCATTCTATTTTCTTTTTAGCCATATTTTTTTGTTCTTTTATTTTGTTTAGATACGTATTAAAGCAATTGATTTATGATAAAATCAAGATTATATACAAAACCATAGGAAAGCCTTTGAAATTTCAGCAAGAAGTGAAGCAGTCAAAAGGAAACATTATGATGATGGTAGAGCGTGATGTTGCAGAATGGGCTATCAATAAAAATAAACAAATTCGAGAATTAAGAAAATTAGAGCAGTATAGAAAAGAGTTTGTGGGCAATGTTTCACATGAATTGAAAACGCCAATTTTTAATGCACAAGGGTATATTGAAACTTTATTAGATTCTAATTTAGAGGATAAGGATTTTTTGAAATCCTATTTAGGAAAAGCAGCTTCTAATATCGACAGATTGGAAGTTATCGTAAGTGATTTATTAGAAATTTCTAAGTTTGAAACCGGTCGAATTCAATTAGAAAAAGAGGCGTTTGATATTGTCAAATTAATTAAAAAGGTAATTTCTCATTATCAATTTTTAGCAGAAGATTGTAAGGTAAAATTAAAAGTATTTAATCTGGAAAATGAGTTTTTTGTATTTGCTGATGAAAAAAGAATCATGCAGGTCTTGGAAAATATCATTTCTAATTCCATCAAGTATAATAATGAAAATGGCAAAGTAGAGGTTCGAATTTATGATTTAGATGAACAATATATGATAGAAATAAGTGATAATGGACCTGGAATTGCAGAAGAGCATTTACCTAGATTATTTGAGCGTTTCTATCGTGCGGACAAAAGTAGAGCAAGAAACGTTGGCGGCACTGGTCTTGGACTTTCTATCGTAAAAAATATTATTGAAGCACACGAGGAAACTATCAATGTGAGTAGCACTTTGAATGAAGGCACTACGTTTAGTTTTACTTTACATAAATACAGAGAATGATTATAAAGTATCTAAAGCTGCCAAAAGAATAGAACAACTAGCTTTTATTTCATCTTCAGTGATAATTAATGGCGGAGCAATTCGCAAACAATTATTGGCAAATAAAAACCAATCAGTAACCAATCCATTTTTTAAGCAATATTGAATGACTTGGTGTATTTGTTCAAAACTATCCAAATAAACAGCCATCAACAAGCCGAAATTATTAATTTTTTTAATCTTTGGATGCTTTAATAATTTTAAGAACAAGGCTGCTTTTGTTGGTACTTCAGTATAAAATGCTTGATGATGAATGGTTTGAATACTTGCTAACGCAGCGGCACAGCAAACCGCATTTCCTCCAAATGTAGTAATATGACCTAAAACTGGATTGTGTGTTAGGCTTTGCATAATTCTTTTGTCAGAAATAAAGCAGCCAATTGGCATACCACCGCCAAGTCCTTTGGCTAATAAAATAATATCAGGTATGATTCCGAAATATTCAAACGCAAATAGTTTTCCAGTTCGTCCACAACCAGTTTGGATTTCATCAAACACTAATAAAGTGCCTGTTTCATCACATTTTTTTCTTACAGCTTTCAAAAATTCAATTGTTGGAACAATCACTCCAGCTTCCGCTTGTACACTTTCTAAAAATATTGCTGCTGTACGTTCTGTAATTAACTCAATATCCTCTAAATTATTATATCTAATTTGTCGAGTATTTGGTAGTAGTGGACGGAATGCCGATTTAAAAAATTCATCTCCTAGTAAACTCAATGCTCCTTGTGTACTTCCGTGGTAGGCGTGAATACATGAAATAATTTCTGATTTTCCAGTATATCTTTTTGCTAATTTCATAGCTCCTTCAGTAGCTTCTGCACCACTATTGGTAAAATAAACGCTATTTAAGTTTTCTGGTAATAAATCTGATAGGTATTTTGCTAATTGAACTTGTGGTGATTGTATAAATTCGCCATACACCAAAGTGTGCATATAAGTTTGAGCTTGTTGTTGTATAGCTTTGACGACATTTGGGTGACAATGACCAATATTACTTACAGAAATTCCAGCTATTAAATCAATATATTTTTTACCTGAAGTATCATACAAATAAATACCTTCCGCTTTTTCTATTTCCAAAGCAAGTGGCTCAGGTGATGTTTGTGCAACATGTTGTAAAAATATTTGTCGTTGTGATAGCATTTTGATTAGCTTTTATTAAATGCATAAAATAAAAAAACCATACATTTATATTTTACTACAAATGTATGGAGTTTATAGTTTATAAAGTGTTAATTACTCCTCAACAATAGAAACCTTCAACATTCTAATATCATTAAAAGGACGGTCATAAGGATCACGAGGTGCAGAAATAATTTTGTCCACAATATCTTGTCCTTCTACTGTTTGACCAAATACGGTATATTGCATATCTAACATTGGTGTGCCGCCAATTGTCTTGTAAATTTCTGTTTGTGCTTCAGTCCATGAATTTCCAGTTCTTGAACCTAAAATATTTAATTCATTATCCGTATAAGTTTTGCCTACAACAATATAAAATTGTGTGCTTGAAGAAGCTTTTTGTGGATTGCCATCACGAGCAGCTGCTAAAGCTCCTTTTTGATGAATGATATTTGGAAATAATTCAGCGGGAACTCTATAATCTAATCCGCCACTTCCTAAACGTTGCCCAGGAACGGCATTTTTAGATAAAGGATCTCCACCTTGAATCATAAATTCTGGGATTACTCTGTGGAATAAAGTGCTATCTAAAACGCCATCTTGCACAATTTTTATAAAATTAGCTTTGTGTAAAGGTGTTTCATTAAATAGTTTTATTTTAATGTTTCCGACTGTTGTTTCGATAACAACATAAGTTGTTTCTGGGGTACTAATTTTTGGTTCCATTTTTTCTACAATTGTATCTAATGTTATTATTGCTTGTTTAGTTGTTTCTTTTACCGTTTCTAATTTAGCAGTAGATTTTTTCTTTTTTGATTTTTTTTCCTTAGCGACTGCTAACCCTGAACAAAATAAAAGTGCGAGGATAAGTAAAATTGTTTTTTGCATATTCTTTATATTTTTAATTAGTCAATTATAACTTTTTAATGTATTGAATAATCATTTTTTTTAAGAGCATTTCTTGTTGTTCGTGGGTTAATTTCTCTTTGTTTCTGTTGTATTCATAATGTGGCCAACCATCTTCATCAATACCTTTGAAAGTATAATAATCTGCAAGACTTAATAATGCACACACACCGACATGTATCACATCTTGTTTTTGTTCTTTGGATAGTTTGACTAAATTTTGTCCAATTTCCCGATGGCCGATGATGAACAACATATTCGTTAAATCAGGAATTTTATCAAAACGATTTTCAAAAAAATCAGTTACTTCCTTCCAATCTTCTATACTAAAATCTAATATTTCACTATTCGCTTCTTCACTCATTTCTATACCAAATATTTATAAATTAAATTGTCTAAGCCATGAATGCTTAGACAATTTATTTGTTTAAAAATTACTTTTCTTCCTTAATTTGTTTTTTCTTTTTGGATTTAACACTGAAAGTCAATTTTTCTTTGTCTTCTTTGTCCGTATCAACTAGAATAGTATCGCCATTTTGAATTTTATTTTGAAGAATTTCTTCTGCTAATGGATCTTCAACATATTTCTGTATTGCACGATGTAAAGGTCTTGCTCCAAATTGTGGATCGTAGCCCTTTTCTGAAATAAAATCTTTAGCTTCAGTTGTCAATTCAATATTAAATCCAAGTTGGTTCAATCTGTTGTACACACTAGCCAAAACAATATCAATTATTTGATAAATATGTTCTTTTTGTAAGCTATTAAAGACGACAACATCATCAATACGATTTAAAAATTCAGGAGAGAATGTTTTTTGTAAGGCTTTTTGAATGACACCACGAGTCAAACTATCTTGATTTTCTTTGATAGTGTTTGTAGCAAAACCAACGCCAGTACCAAAATCTTTCAATTGTCGAACACCAATATTTGAAGTCATAATGATAATTGCATTTTTGAAATCTACCTTTCTGCCTAAACCATCAGTCAATTGTCCATCATCTAAAACTTGTAATAAAATATTGTAAACATCAGGGTGTGCTTTCTCAATTTCATCTAATAAGATAACAGAATATGGTTTTCTACGAACTTTTTCGGTTAATTGTCCACCTTCTTCATAACCAACATATCCAGGAGGAGCACCAATTAACCTTGAAACGGAGAATTTTTCCATGTATTCACTCATGTCAATTCTGATAAGTGATTCTTCCGTATCAAACATATATCTTGCTAATGCTCTAGCCAACTCTGTTTTTCCAACACCAGTTGGTCCTAAGAAAATAAAAGAACCAATAGGCTTTTTAGGATCTTTTAATCCAACTCTATTCCTTTGAATCGCTTTTGTAATTTTAGCAACTGCTTCATCTTGTCCAATAACTTGTTTTTTCAAATCATCAGCCATTTGAGTTAATTTTTTACTTTCACTCTCAGCCACACGCTTTACAGGAATACCAGTAATCATAGCAACTACTTCTGCAATATCTTCTTCTGTAATTGGATAGCGTTTTGTTTTTACATCTTCCTCCCATTCCACTTTAGCAACTTCTAATTGCTCTTGGAGTTTCTTTTCAGAATCCCTTAATCTAGCTGCTTCTTCATATCTTTGATTTTTTACCACTTGATTTTTTTCGTCTTTGACTTTTTCAATCTCTGCTTCTAAATCTGTAATGGTTGTTGGAACGTGAATGTTTTTCAAATGCACTCTCGCACCGACTTCATCTAAAATATCAATAGCTTTATCAGGCAAAAATCTATCAGTAATATATCTTGTACTTAATTGTACACAAGCTTTAATAGCAGCTTCGTCATACGCCACATTATGATATGCCTCGTATTTGTCTTTCAAGTTTGTTAGAATTGTGATGGTCTCTTCAGGAGAAGGTGGATCTACGATTACTTTTTGAAAACGTCTATCTAATGCACCATCTTTTTCGATATATTGTCTATATTCATCTAAAGTAGAAGCTCCGATACATTGTAATTCTCCACGGGACAATGCAGGTTTGAAAATATTTGAGGCATCTAAAGAGCCAGTTGCACCACCAGCACCCACCATCGTATGAATTTCATCTATGAAAAGAATGACATCTCTGTTTTTTTCTAATTCAGTCATGATAGCTTTCATTCTTTCTTCAAACTGACCTCTGTATTTTGTACCAGCAACTAAAGCTGCCAAATCTAAAGAAACCACTCTTTTATTGAATAAAACTCTGGATACTTTTCTTTGAACAATTCTCAAGGCTAAACCTTCGACAATGGCAGTTTTTCCAACACCAGGTTCGCCAATTAAAATAGGATTGTTTTTCTTTCTTCGAGATAAAATTTGTGATACCCTTTCAATTTCTCGTTCTCTTCCGACAATTGGGTCTAACTTTCCTTCTTCCGCCATTTTAGTAATATCTCTACCAAAATTATCTAAAACAGGCGTGTTTGATTTTGCGGAAGACTTTTTGGCAGTTCCACTTTGACCACCTTGATTACCAAAATTTTGTAATTTTTCTTCATCATCGTCATCAAATGGTTCATTTGGCAACTCGAAAGAAATCTCATCTGGACTTTTATCGTTCATAAAAAACTCTAATTCAGCTTTGAAAATTTCATAAGTTACATCCCATTTATTTAATAATTGTGTTGCAATATTATCTTTATTTCTTAGGATTGCCAAAAGAAGGTGTTCTGTAGAAATCAAATCTTGTTGCATAGACTTTGCTTCTAATAAAGTAATTTTTAGCACCTTTTCTGCTTGCTTTGTAAAAGCAACACTAGCAGTATTTGCAGGCATTACAGTTACTTTGTCTCTTATTGCATCTTCTATTTTTCTTTTTAATAGAGAAGAATCTATTTGTAAGGAATGCAACACTTTTAGAGCCAAGCCATTTCCATCTCTTATTAAGCCTAATAAAAGATGCTCAATACCGATTTGATCATGTCGTAGCCTTAATGCTTCTTCCTTGCCGTAAGAAATCACATCTTTTAATTCTTGTGAAAATTTATTTGCTTCCATATATATTTATATTCAAATATTTTGCCATTAATTATTAATGACAAAATGTAACTTACGAATTTATATAAAAATAGTTTGTTTTTATGAAAATAAATACAAAATTGCAATTATTAACAAGTCTATATTAAAATAGAACATAATTATCTAGGAAGTATATTGATTAAATAATCAATAGAAATATGCTTACCAATTCAATCCGATATAATTTTCTAGATTTTCGGCTGCTTTTACACGAACCAAATCAATAACGGCTTTCTTTTTGGATAAAGCTTGTAAATGTTCTTCTATTGAGATATTTCTGTGATTAATTACAACGATGTCAGCATGTTCGATAGCTTCAGCTAAATTATCAGTAATCAAAACAGAGAGATGTGGTAAAGCTTCATCAATATAGGATTTATTAGAACCTATTAATTTTGCAATATGAACATTTTTATCATAAATTTTTAAGCTATAACCTTTTCCTAACAATTTTTCTGCTAAATCAACTGATGGACTAAAACGTAAATCATCTGTTCCTTCTTTAAATGCTAAGCCTAAAAAGGCAATTTTTTTAGTATGTTGAGCAGCAATTAAATCATAGGCGATTTTCTTTTGATTTTCATTCGAGGCATCAATATGAGAAAGCATTGGTATATTGATAAAATTATCTTTCCCCAAAGTTACCATTCCAGATAAATCTTTTGGCAAACACGAGCCTCCATAAGCAAAACCAGGTTTGAAATAAGTAGGTGAAATATTCAAATGGGTATCTTTGCAAAATAATTCCATTACCTTATGAGAGTCTATACCTAATGCTTTGGAAATGTTTCCTACTTCATTGGCAAAAGTAACTTTTAAGGCATGAAATGAATTGTTGACATATTTGATGATTTCAGCAACACGGATATCAACGATTTCGATTGGAGCAGGCAATTCTTTATACAAAGCAGCAACTTTTTCTAATGCGATATCGCTATCGCCACCTAATACTGTGATTGATGGATGATAATAATCTTTTACAGCAGTTCCTTCTCTTAAAAATTCAGGATTCGAAACGACTGAAAAGTCTTGATTTCTTTTCTTGTCAGAATATTGTTCAATAATTTCTCCAACTTTTTCATTCGTGCCAGGTAATACTGTACTTCTAATGACCACTGAATGAAAAGTATTTTTATTTTTTAGAGCAGTACCAATTTGCTCAGCAACTTTGTAAATAAAATCTAAGTTTAAATTGCCTCTTTTAGAGGAAGGCGTTCCAACACAGATAATACTAATTTCAGAATTAGAAACGGCATCTTTCGCATCGTTGGTTGCTCTGATTTTGCCATTTTTAAACTCTTCTGCGATTATCGTGTCAATATCCTTTTCAACGATAGTTGGCAAACCTTTATTGATTAAATCTACTTTTTGTTGGTGTACATCTACACCAATTACCTGATGTCCGTTTTTTGCTAAACAGCCTAAGCTTACACATCCAACATAGCCTAGTCCAAAAATTGAAATTTCCATTGTTTTATTTAATTGATTTTTATGTTTCCTTGTCCGTATTTGTCTAATATTATTTTATATGTTTTTCGCTTAATTTTTAAAGTTATAGACGAAGATGTTAATGTGGGTTCAGTTACAAATATAGTATTATTTTTATAGATAAATAATATCGGCTTAGTAACTTTGATAACTTTTTTTAGTGAAGGAATCTTAATTTCTTGATTTGGATTAAAAATAGTACCACAATAAGCATCTTCATTATTTAGATAAATCATTTGAATATCGTTGTTATTGTAAACGATAGAATATAAGTTGGATTTATAAGGATTTTCTGCCGCAGTTTTGGCATAGACAATAGCATACGAAGTAGCTTGGTTTTGTTGGTTTATTGTTGCTGTAAAAATTGCTAGTGAGTCAATATTTTTCTCTTTCTTATAGCTCTTAGAAATAGTTCCCCAATCGTTAGCTCTATTTTCTATAGTATATTGAATGGTATTTGCATTTGGTGAGCAATAAATTAAATTATCGTGGTATAAATAATCGCCATTATTAAGCGTAACAGTACTTTTTTGAAGTGCCATTTTTTGATTGTTTATAAAAACACCATTTCTAAATCTCGTTTGATTTAAAGAAGTCGTAATCGGTTTATTGAGTGTATTTTTTGGTGCAGCAATCAAGCAGATTAATTTATCTTGTTGTACAATCCAAGTTTTATTAAGTTGAGTAATTTTTGATTTATTTTTATCTAGATAATCAAATGTCATGTTTGCTACTATCATATTCCCAAACTTTGCAACACCTGTATTGGAAGTTCTTGAAATATTATCTGTTCCTTCAATATATGAAAAGCCTGGTAATAAATTCCAATCAAAAGCACCCAAAATATTAGAATACTCAATGGCATCTTTGATGATAAAATGATTGCCAAAATGTAAGAATTTTCCGAGTAAGTTTTCAGAATTGATACTTTCAGTAGGTAAGTTTCTATCGGATAATACCTTTATAAAAAAAGAGGCATTGGAAGAATGAGCGACTGCAATTTCTGAATAAGGAAAACTTTTTACACCAACTAAATTAAAGTTTTTAATATTATTTTGTTGCTCGATTATTTTTTGATAATCTAAAACATATAAAGTATCTATCTTTTTAAATCGTTCTAATGTTTCTATAATTTGTGGTGCTTTTAAGGCACCTTTTCTAGAACTAGATCTATCCATTGTACTTGGTACAGTATAACTTCCTCTTGCTAACCATTGCCAACTTTCTAAGATAAAATTTCTTAGAATGGCTATTTTATTATCTGAAAAACGATAAGGCGTTTGGTTTAACAATTCAAAAACATCCACACAACTTTCTAAAAGCCCTTTGCCATAAGCATATTCTTGAATACGTGCTTTATGAAATCGATAGGTATAATCTGCTTGCAATCCCTCCACATCGTTGGAAATATAAATCTCATTATTGATTAATTCTTTAGCATTATTGATTAAAGTTGTGTCATTAAAATACAAAGCATATTTTAATTGAATTGTAGCTAAATAAACTCTATTAACATAAGTTCTCTTTTCTGGATAAAGGGCATCTAGTTTTTTAAGTATATTATTATAGTTTGATGGTGTTATATTTGTACCTACTGCCACCAAAATATCCACCAAGTGATTTTTGGCAGTAATATCATTTACAAACCAATTTGGACAAGTATAATCTTCTTGAAACCATTTTTCTAATCCAAGATTAATAACCTCTAAATATTTTTTATTTTTATTTTTGGAGTAATCAATAGCTAAATATCGAATTCTAGCAAGATGTGCTATTGGATCCCAATTGGTTCGAGCATCATCTGTATAATCTATATCCGTCCAGATTCCTGTTTGAGTATCAAAAAGCGATACAAATTTTTGTAGTCTATTAGCGTCAACAGTGTCATTATAAACAATCTTTAATAATGTTTTTTGGTATAGAGGAGAAGTTGTTTTATTGGCTTTGTTAGAATTGTTTTTTGACAGGACACAAGTAATAGAAATAAAAGCTAAAACACTTACTACAAAAAGACTTATAAAATATTTATTTTTTAAAAGCATTAATTTTTTGTTTCATAAAATCAATCATATCATCCCATTCCTCAGCGAGTTGGCTTCTAAATGCAACTTGATTTGAATCTTCAAAATTAGAATTTATTTTTTGATTGATATACTCTATTGCTTCATTTTCTGTTTTATGTACTAATATTCCTTTTTTTATTAACACATTATTGGCCTTCATTTCTCTAAATCCACAATAAATTGAAGGAACACCCAACATTGCACCTTCTCTTGCCATACTATCTCCAGATGAAATAACCAATTTAGAATAATAAATTAAAGCATGAATATCAGAAACCGGTTCTTCCAATAATATCCAATCATTAGGAAATTTATCTTTGATTGATTTATCTTCTAATGAGAGTACAATTTTTACAGTCTTATCTATTTTATCAGCAAAACTTAAAACTACACTATCATCTTGTCCATAATAATTGAAAGATTTATTGCTAACTTCCCGAACAAAGACATAATTATGCTTCTCTAAATTATATTCTTGTAACACTTTTGTACTAGGATTAATTCTCTTTGGACTCAAATAACTCCATTCTTTCAGGCAATTAAAGACTTCTATTTTGTCCGTCTGTTCCACTATAAATGGGAAATAGATTTTAGTAGATAATAAAGCATTGATTTTAGTTAATCCTTTTCTTTCTGGGTCATCGTAAAATTGCAAAACTGGAGTACCTGTTAATTTGCAAGCAACCGCCAATGGAACACTACTTGCGGAAATACAAATATTATATTTGTTTCTAAAAATTAGCAATAGAAAAGTTAAAATCCTTTTGATATTTCCGTCCCAAATAATTGACCACTTTGTGCCTTTGCTGCTTCCGACAGGAATAGTATGAAATCCTTGAAATTCTTTTTCTATTATCTTAGGGATTTTCCCTCTTTGCAAATAACAAATAGTGATATCCCAGTTTTCATTTTTTAAATCAATGGCTAAGTTCTTAAATAAATTCAACTGAGCAGGGTGCTTGATGTCTATTAGGAGTTTGTTTTGTTTCATTTTTGTTGATTGTCTATATATTTTCTATACCACAATTCTAAGTGTATCCATTTCCATATTTCTTTTGAAATATTTACTTCTTTATTTAGATGTTTCTGATATTTTTCTTTAACCTTTTGTACATTATAAAAATTTCTATTCTTAAAAGATTCACTATTTATAATATCTTCAATAATTGTTTGCCATTCTTTGGTTCTGAACCACTCATCTTGAGGAGTACTAAATCCTTTTTTATCGACTCTATTTTTTATAGGCTCTGGGAGAATATCTTTTAGGGACTCTCTTAACAAATATTTAGTCATTCCATTTCTAATAATCAAATCTGATTTAGTTGCTAATGTTCTTTCAACCAAAATATGATCTAAGAACGGAACTCTAGCTTCTAAAGAGAAAAACATTGAATTTCTATCTTCCCATTTTAATAAATGCTCTAATTTATATTCAAAATGATTTATAAGTGCCGCTTGCAAACTCTCTGAAGAGAATAAGGTATCAGAAATTACATTATTGCTATTTATATTTTCATCAATGAATTTTTGATTAAAATAATCCATAAAGGCAACTTTTATAGATGTTCTAGCTTTCTTTGGAAGCAAGAAAAATACAAATGTCTTAATAGCAAATAAAGATTTATGTATTTTTAGATAGTAAAAAATTTCTTTAAATAAAGTAATCAATTTGAACTTTTTCAAAAGATCCTTATAATAGAAACCAAAGAAATAATGGTATCCTCCTAATAATTCATCTGCTCCTTGACCGTCTAATGTAACAACAATATTTTCTTTAGCCAATTCCATTACTTTATATTGAGCATAAGGGCTAGTTGATGGAACAGGCTCTGCTTGGCAAACAATAAAACTATCAATATCTTTTAAAAGTGTTTCGGAACTAGGAGAAATAAAATGTCTCTGTCCAGGTTTATTATTATATAAATCAATAAAATTAGACTCATCAGCCCAACTATCTTTCCCATAGACAGCAGAGAATGTATTCAAATTATTTACTTTTAGTTCGTCCATAATCACTGAAGTTATTGCAGACGAATCTAATCCTCCACTAAGACAAACACCAACAGGCACATCGCTTCTCATTCTAAGTTTTACGGCATCTATAAAAGTTTGTCTAAAGTCCTTATAGTCTCCAAATCCATTGGCTAATTTTACTTTTTCATTTATATCATACCATTTTTTTATCTCTATTGGTTGAGATACATTATTAAAATCAATAATAATACAATGTCCATGAGGTAAACTAAATATATTTTTAAAAAAAGTTTCTTTAGAATAGTCTATTCTATCATAAATTAAATAATTAAATATTGCTCCACTATTTGCATCAATATGCTGCTCACAAACTGATAATATTGAAGGAATTTCTGATGCAAAATAAAAATTATTATTTTCATTATAATAATACAATGGTTTTATACCATACCTATCCCTACAAATAAATATTTTATTTGTTTGTTGATTATAAACTGCAAATGACCACATTCCATTTAGTTTATGTAATCCTTCTTCTCCCCATGCAATATATGCATTCAGCAAAACTTCAGTATCTGTTTTTGTTCTAAATTTATAACCTAATGCTATTAACTCTTCTCTTAATTCTATATAATTAAAAATCTCTCCATTAAATATCATAGTAAAGTTACCATTCTCACTTACAAAAGGCTGATGTCCATCTGGAGATAAATCAATAATACTTAATCTAACAAAGCCAAATCCAATATGATCTTGAATAAAAGTTCCATTATCATTTGGACCACGATGCTTCATCTGTTGCATCATGAGTTTTATAGTTTCTGAATTTATTTCTTGCTTATCTAAACTTATTTTTCCAACGATTCCACACATAATTTATAGTAAATAATTAAGGTTAATGAAAGTATCTTTTATAGTTACTTGTATATTTTAAATTAGAAATTTGTCTCTTTTTTACTGGTCTTGCAGGATTGCCCGCATAAACAGTCCATTTATCAGTATTTTTTGTTAATATAGACCCTAATGCCACTACTGAACCTTCTGCTAAAGTGAGTCCTGGCAAAATACTAGCAGCCGTGAACACACTAACATTATTTTCTATAATAACTTTTTTTCCAACAGTTTTATACCACTCATCATCTAAATCATGACCTAATGTTAAAATTTTAACATTACTAGCAATATCTACATTATTTCCAATAATAATGCCTCTTCGTCCATCTAGAAAACAATCATTTCCGATAGCACAGTTATTTCCTATTTTAATTTTCCAAGGTGCATAAACTCTCAATCCCATTTGAATATGGCTATTTTTTCCAATTTTCATAAAATAGCCATATCTATAAATAAATGTCCTTATAAAATAAAACGGAACATTTGAAACGATATGATTAGCAAATGCTAAATACATAAAATGGAAAAAATCCACTATCTTTCTTAGTAATTTTCCAGATGCAAGATTTTTTTTTACAAATTCCTTCATCTATCTTTTATTTTTTTTGCAGGGACTCCTCCATAGATACTATTCGGTTCTGTATCTTTAGTAATCACTGCTCCTGCTGCAACAATTGTACCTCTTTTAATGATGACTCCTGGCATTACTATAACTCTTAATCCGAGCCAAACATTATCTTCAATAATAGTTTTCTGTACATCCTTAACGCCTTGCATATTCATTGGAATATCTAAATCTTTACTTTCATGCATTTTCCCTAAGATAATTGTTTCTCTGGCTATCATTACGTTATTTCCGATAGTTACGTTATCTAATCTTACGGCTTCATTAATTTGACAATCATTACCAATCGAAACATTATTACCACTTCCAAAATAAACATTTTTTTCTATTAACACATTCGCCCCTATAGATAAAATTCTTTGGGCAATAGTTATTCTTAATTTATTAAACAATTTACCCATTGGCCACCATGAGTTTGGTAGATTTGAGAAAATAAAATAATATAGAATAAGATATATTTTTTTCATTATTTTGATTTATTAAGATAGACTGAAAATGCTAAAGACATCCAAGCTTGCCATCTGACAAATTTTAACTTAGACATATATAGCCAATTATGAAAAAAGTAAAAATATTTTCCTGAATAATCATAATATTTCTTAAAAGAATAACCTATCACTTCTTGTGCTTTTGAAATATTTCCTAAAAGTGAAAATAAGATTATAGCATTTGCAATATCCCGAATTTCTGTCTTTATAATATTACTTCTAACATCTTTAGGCTTTCTATTCTTATGAAAGTGTAATGGCTGAGCCCCATCAAAGCAATTCTCTTCATAATCTTTTAATGCCAAATCAAACATTTTAATCGACCATTCAGCTGATACTACCTGATGCATATAATAAATAGCTTCCAAAATAAAACATGTATGGAAATTATCTACATAAGGTGCATTTTCGGAATAAGCCCAAGAACCATCTGCATTTTGCACACTCCTCAGATAACCTAATATTTTTAATATTTTTACCTTATCTACTTCCAAAGGAAATAGTTCATAATATAAAGCATAGAATTTACCAGTAACTGCAGAAATATTATAAACTACATCTTCATGGTCTGGTAAATAGGAAATAAACAATGTATCTTCAGTCTCTATCTTCAACCATTTATTATCTAATAAACTTTTAAAAGAATTAATTTGCTCCAAAACAACAGGATCCTTTGTTCTCTTGTATAATTCTATAAAAGCACAAACTCCTATTAGTGTTATAAATAATGAGGTTTTTCCTGGACCTGATGAATATCTTGAAAGTGCCATTTCAAATGCAAATCCTAATGTATATTCTTCAAATTCGTTACTCCTATTTTTTATCAACCAATTTTTTAAATATTCTATTTTTTCTTCATCATTTTTGTTATTATTAATAACCATTGCATACAAAAAAAGAGCATTTGATTTTGTATTATCTGATTCCCCAATTCCTATAAACTTTCGAATACTAAATGGAAGTATTTTATTTATAAAGGAAACCTTAGACAATAAAAAATTTGGCAATTTTATTTTTGAATTTGCAAAATCATACGGATCTATACCCCTAAACTGATTTTTATAGGCATCTTCATTTAATTCATTAATTATTTTTTGAAGTTCCATTTAGTATTATGTTTTTTATTCTATTAGCAACTATATCTACCCTAAAATTTTTATTTGCAAACTGTTTATTATAATTAGAAATATTTTCTAATTCATTACTTGTTTTACTTGCAATATACTTAATCTTTTCTGTAATTTCAATAGAATTATTTGAATCTAATATTGTACCCATTTTATCATTCTGAAAAAAATCTACAACTCCACCTGCTTTCGTAGATAAAACAACAAGTCCAGCAAACATTGCTTCTATAACAGTAATTGGTAATCCTTCCCCTTCAATATCAGATGGAAGAATAAAAAGTTGATTTCTATTATAAGCCTTTAATTTATCTTCTCCCATAAGTTTTCCTGAAAATTTTATATTAGACAATTGCTTAACTCTAAGCCACTCTTTTATTGCCATTTCTTCAGTCCCATGTCCAACAATCTCTAATGAGATATATAATTTTTCTGCATCTAAACTTTCAAAAGCTTCTAATAACTGCCAAATTCCTTTTCTATTTTCTAACCTACCTAAAAATAAAATATTTAATTTAGTAGGTTCTATCTTCTTTTCTGGAAATGGAAATGTAGCAAATTTTTCATCTGCAACCGTAGTTTCAATATAAATATTTTTAAAATTAATTTTTCTGCAAATTAAATCTTTATGTTCTTGAGATAATACAAAAATATTTTGACTATTTTCCAAGACCTTTAGTTGATTATAAGATAGTTGTTGAAAAAAACTTGCCTTAAATCCATGTATAAAAACATTAGGATGTATATCAAGTATCTTTAATAAATTAAGAAATAAAGCATCTCGCTTAAAGGCATTTTCATTCATTGACGTATTTATAAAAAATATTTCTTTTCTATATTTTATTGCTGTCCATAAAAATTTAAATAAATCAAATATTGTTAGGATTACTTTTATAAAAATATTATTACCCTTACCTCCTCTAACAAAATAAATTTCTTCCAAATTCCAACGCCCTTTGAAAGCATTGACAAATATTGAAACTCCACCTGCCTTACTGAGATCCGGAGTTGTTATAACCATTTTTGAGGAAATTTTATTCATTTGAGCTTTTTATATTTTTATTCTTTAAATTACACAATACCAAACCCATTATAATAAAAATCATAGATCTAAATGTTATCTCATACATTTGACCCGATAAAGATATAAATAATGAGGTACAAAAGAAAGAAAGAAAAAGACCTTTTAAATTTTTTAGTTGTGCTTTAGGTAAGGTCTGATTATTTCGATATAAATTAATAAAGGTTCTGTATAATACTATATAAAATACAAAATACAAAAATAATCCAATTATACCTGAACTAAATAAAATATTAATATAGTCAATATGTAATTTCCTGTCTCCATAAACTCCACCACCATATTTCCCTTGACTATTAAATATTTCTTCTCCAAAAAAAAATCTAGTAATATTTGAATTGACAACACCTTCATTAAAAACATAAAAAATCTCCTGATACCTAGCTTCAGATTCAATATCATATTCAGCACTAAACGTAGATTTTCTTAACTCCATCCTTTCTTCAAAAATAGGTAACCATAAAGGCAAACTAAGTATGACAGGTATTAATATTGCCACACCTATTTTCATATAAGAATATATTTTGCCAGAAAAATAAAAAAATAGTAAAGAACCTAAACCCAAAATAATTAAGGTTGTTCTTCTAACAGAAATAAGCGAGAAAATAATTGCAGCAATAGAAAGAAAGATTATAATATATTTTTGTTTTTTTGTTAATTTAAAACTAAACCAAAAAAAAGGAAACACAACAACTGCAATGGCTTGTGCATATAATTTAGCATCTCCAAACCCTACTCTAACAAAATCCTCAACTCCTTTGGCATAACTCGCATTACCTATTCCAAATACATTAGATAAAAAAGCAAATATTATAGAAACAATAATTATAAAAGAGAAACTTTTAAAAATATATTTAAAATAAACAAAAGAAGGAGGCAAATTACTTACTATCAATAATAATAAAAATGGAATAATGGCTTTTGAAATAAAATTTACAGATACTACCATATCAGATGAAAATGGCACTAAGGCTAACCAATAGAATATTAACAAAAAGGTTATTCTTGTCAAATTTGATGCACTAAATATTTTATAATAAATAAATATGTATATAAAATATATCTTCCTTAAAGAAAGGTTTTTAATTTCCATAGTAAGATAATTTACTTTTAGATTTCGCTCTTCAAATCTTTTAATATTATCTATATAAAAATTAGATTGTTTCCTAAGAAATAGAATCTCAAAATCAGTATGTCTTGAGAACTCTAACATTTCATCTACCATCCAAGGTGCAAGAGATTTTATGAGATATATTTTTTTCATTTTAAAGATAAATACTAATTAATTAATGGGTATCCTATTTTATTTGGCATTTTAGTTTTAAAAATTCTATTCCTTTGCTTAAACTTCATACTTGAATAAAAGCATACTAACCAAAAGAAAGGTAAATTAATCATAGGGAAACTAAATATGTAGACTATAAAAAATAAATAGAAAAAACTAAAACCTTTAATGTTAAAATTTAAAAAAAGCAATTTTATACTTTTATATAATTTAATAAAAATAAAAATTGCTCCAACAAAACCAAATAAATAGATAACCTTACTAAGACCAGATGGGTTACCTATATTTTTATTTTCATAAGGTTCTATTCCATTAAAACCAAAAAGAGGACTATGGTGAAATGTATAAGTAGAAAAGAATTCTAAAGCTGTAAAACGCCCCATACTCGTAACAATATCATTATAATTATTAGACTTTGCTATAATTTGCTCCATAGATTCTCTTTTATTATATAGATTCTCAACTTTATCTTTTCCATAATCTAAAGTAAGAAAAGCAATAATTACAATTGAAATAATAGGTATATATACTGCTTTATATCTCTGAGAGCCATTTTGCATACGAATTATAAAGATAAATAGTATAGCAATCATTCCTGTAGTTGAGAATGTAGAAATTAATGCTATAATATAAATAATATTTTTCTTTATTTTCTTTTCCTTATTAATAATGTTAGAAAGAAAAAGACCTAGATTAATAAAGAAACTAAAATATCCAGGTTCAAATGCAAAACCACAATTCCTATGTTTTAAAAATGATGTCATCACGTCTTGATGTACATTCATTGTATAAATTATTATTGAATGATAAGAAAATCTAGAGTTAGCATATAATTCATTTTTACTATTACCTGTTAACTTTTCTATGTATATCATAAAAGAATTAAGAAAAGGAAAGTTTATTAATTGAATTGAGAAGAAAAATAAGCTAATACATACTAAAAGAAAAATATTCTGTTCTAGGAATTTCCAGAACTGATCTTGGCAGGATATAATAATACTTAATGGAAAACAGATTAGAAAAAATAATCTTACATAATCATTGACATTAGGAATTTGATTGTTAGTAATAAGGACCAAAAAGTAATGAATTATTAATAAAATAAGGATAGAAATAATTAAATTAAATATTTTTTTAGTTAAATATATTTTATTTAAGATTAAAAAGAAAATAGTAGAAATAATAAGTACTATCGTTTGACTTAATATATTTCCTCCACCTGAAACTAATAAAAAATAGAATATGCCAACATTATTTATAGATTCTCTCTTAATTATCATTATTCCTTACTTTTCATTCCATAAATCTATATATTGTTGTGCTACAATTGGAGCATCATGATAGGTCTTTACATATTCAAAAGATTGTAATCCTATGTCTTCAATATTCTCTTGGTTTAAGATAATTTTTTCTATCTGAGTAAATATTTGACTTTGACAAGGCTCAATATTAATTACAGGACAGGATTTTATTTGCATATAATCTAGATGTTTTTGCTCCGAGCCACTTAATACAACTTTTCCCATAGCCAACCCTATTAATGCATTGATTCCATAAGCATAACTATTGCATTGATCAATTAACACATTGACTTCACTCAATACTTTAATATATTCATTAAAAGAAAGTTTTTCAATAATTATAATTTCTACTTTATCTGAATATTTCTCTTTAATTTTTTCTAATGCTGACAAAATTATATCTGACCCCTTAAACATTATTCTAGAAATACCATGTAATATTTTAATTTTATCTACTATAATATTGGGTTTATATTCATAAGCAGACATATCAATAGGCATAGGAATTGGTTTTGAAATCTTAATATGACCATTTTTTTGCTTATTAAAAGTATCATACCCAATAAAATATTCATAGGTTGTTGGTATTGAGCAATTAATTTTCTCTGCGAACTCAATATTCCACTTTAGAAATAACGGGTGCCTTCGCTTGTCTCTCTTTCTACTTTCTTCTTCAACTCTTTCTAAAAAGTTGTATTTAAGATTTTTTATACCGTATTCAAAAAGCAGAGAATCTCCACTACATAAAGTTACAAAACTTTTACCTTTATTATTCTTAATTATCATATCATACAGCAATTTATTATATTTGTATGAATAGCTAATAAACTCATTAATAAACAAAAATGGATTAATAAATTGAACTACATCATAGCCTTTTATCTTTTTTAAGGTATTATAAATGTGAATCTGTTTATTTAGTAAATAAAGAACTCGATATTTATTTTTTTTAGGTAAATAGTTGATATCAACGGGCAGATTCTTAAACCCATCTCCACTACCAACTAATAAACACTCAATACCTTTTGATTCCAAACCCTTCTTTAGTGCTCCATGAAATCCACTATATTCTCCTACTAATAAAACCTTCATTTTTTGTTTGCTATTAAATAGTCTTTGTACATAAATATTAAAGTTGATAAATATAAGAAATAAATAATTGGATATACTTCATAAATCCCTATAAATCCATTTAATTTCATAAATAAAATAGATAATGCATAGATAATAATTGAAAATATTGTTTCTAAGATAAAGAATTTTTTGATTTCAGCCTTTGCTATCATTAGAAAAGACAATAAGAAAGAGGCAATTTTTAAAAAATCGCCAACTAACATATAACCGAAATAATCTTTTATAATCAAAAAGTTAGAGGAATAGAGAATATGCACAACTAAACCCTTACAGCAATAAATTATAATAAATGCAAAAAAAGTAAAAGGTAAAATTAGTTTGTAGCCAGACAAAATTTCCTTTCTAATTAATTCTTTCTCTTTTAATTCTGATAATTTTGGCAAATAATAAGTTATTAATACCATAGAGAAAATGCTCATATATACAGTTGATATTGAAAATAGAGCATCCCAATAGCCAGCATTGTAAATATCAAAATGTGCTATGATGTAATTTCTAATTTTAACCTTTAGAACTAATGGAAGAATAGAGGAAACTATCGCCATAATACTAAACTCCAATAATTTTTTTAAAATATCCTTTTCAATATGAAAAGAAAATAATTTTAATGAAAACCATTCAAAACTGGTTAAGTAAAATATTGTTACTATTAAAACTATTGATTGGGATAGTGCTAATGAAACCAAAGCTCCATCTATACCAAAATAATATGTAAAAGCAGCTGTAACAAATAATGTAAATAAACTATTAGTTATCTTAATATTTGTAAACTTTTTTATTTCACTTAATCCATTGATTATTTTAATGATAATTGTATTTACAGAAAACAGAACAACAGTAATTCCAAATAATATAAAAACATATTTATAGTCAGGAGAGTCTAAGATTTTTATTGTTAAATACTCACTTAGTATTATAATTACAATTCCCGTAACTATTGAAGCAAGAATAGTGATAAAAAATATATTAGATAACAATTTCCTTAATGAATCCTTTTCATTTTTCTCCTCTGCTACATATTTTACAACACCATTATCTATTCCAAATGTAGAAAAAGTAGTACATATTGTAATAAAATTTTTAAACTGACTAATTAATGCAATTCCTGATGGACCTATTGTGATTGCTATAATCTTACTTAGAACAAGATTAGAACCCATTCCAATGACTGTGGCAATACCAGATAAAAAGCCAGTATTAATTAATTTATGTGATTTTAACCTATTTATAACTCGCCTAACCATTCTAATATTTATTCACTAATGCTATTACTTTTTCAACTTCTTCATCAGTCATCACAGGGCTAATTGGTAAACTTAAAACTTCTTGATGAATTTTTTCTGTAATAGGGAATGAATAGTCATTTAATGCTTTGTATGCTTGTTGTTTGTGTGGAGGTATTGGATAATGAATTAAAGTTTGTACGTCATTATCCAATAAATACTTTTGCAGCTTTTCTCTTTGCTCTATTCTAATTACAAACAAGTGCCAAACATGCTCTTTTGAATTGTAAGTTGTAGGTTGAAAATTGACAATAGGAAGAGTGATTTTTTCATTTTTAATATTTTTGAGATAATACTCAGCAATTGTTCTACGACGTTGGTTTTCTTGGTCAATGTATTTTAATTTGACATCTAAAATAGCCGCCTGAATCTCATCTAATCTACTATTTAAGCCTTGATATTTATTGACATATTTTTCTTCTGAACCATAATTTCCTAAAGCTCTAATTATATTTGCTAGGCTTGTATCATTAGTTGTAATAGCTCCTCCATCACCAATAGCACCTAAATTTTTACCGGGATAGAAACTAAAACCAGCAGCATCTCCAAGATTTCCACTTTTTATATCATTCCATTCTGCTCCAATCGCTTGGGCATTGTCTTCTACTATTTTTAAGTGATGATTTTGAGCAATATCTTTCAATTCATTAGAGAAGACTACTTTCCCATATAAATGCACAATTAATATGGCTTTTGTTTTATTTGTAATTTTCTCTTCAATATTTTGAATCGCTATATTATAAGTATCTATATCAGGTTCAACCAACACTGGTACTAATCCATTATCTGAAATAGCTAATAATGAGGCAATATAAGTATTCGCAGGCACAATAACCTCATCTCCCTTTTGCATAATGCCCATCTCTATATATGCTTTAAAAATTAATCTTAAAGCATCTAGACCATTTGCAACACCTATAGTGTGTTTTACACCAT
The DNA here is from genome assembly GCA_964472755.1 of uncultured Chitinophagales bacterium. GTDB lineage: Bacteria > Bacteroidota > Bacteroidia > Chitinophagales > JADIYW01 > JADJSS01. The sequence continues at coordinate 78,822 of CAYYMF010000001.1, forward strand.
TATATTTAGATAAATTATCTTCAAAAGATTTAACTTCATTTCCTAATAAATACCAACCACTTCTATAAACATTTAATATTCTTTCTTCAATTTCTTGTTGGTATTGAAGATTTATTTTTTGTAAGTCTAAAAATTTTATCATTTTAATTGTTATTTTTTATCTTATTTATTCTTATATCAGAATTATTTTTCACTCTCTCTTTCTTTTCTTTCTATTCCAAATACAAAGGAAGCTTAGTTTTTATCTTGTACAACATAATACCCTCCAGTTTTTGGAGCTCCCTTAAATTCTATTTTATTATCATCACGAAGTTGTTTTAGCCAACGTTCTGTAGTTCTTCGACTTAGATTTAACACCTCTTTTATTTTGTTTGTTGTAATACCTGGTTGTTCTATAATCAATATTATCATTTCATTTACACCGCCATTTACACCGCCATTTACACCGCCATTTACACCGCCATTCAATTCCTCATTGGTGATTTCGCTGTAACTATTACTTTTATCAATCTTTTTATTGTATAAAACCACTTGAAATCCATTAGATAATTCACTGAATGTTGGTGCTATTACCCCATAATCTCTACATATTTTATGAATACGATGAATACCAGAACCATATCGCTCAATCCACCCAATTTCCTTAAAGGCTTTAGCTATAAGCTTATTTCTTGTTTTTGAAATATAATTACCACTCTGCAAATCCTGAACAGTAATACCTCCAAATAATTTTCCCGGATTATAAAATTCAATTCTATTATCAAAAATTTTAATGATACTTCCTGAACTATCTCGATAATCCCGATGAACTACCATATTGATTACAATTTCTCGAATAGCATCTAATGGATAATCAAAGCGTTCAGTACGTTGTGGGTCGCCAGTAATGATATATTCTACCATTAAATGCTTTTTGATAAACGCAATAATCTCCTCTACTTCTGTAAATAAATCGGTACTGAGAGATAAGGAGTCTATAATAGTAATATTACTTTTAAAACGTCCTATTTGCACATCACTTATCAGGCAAATATCAGAAACAAATAACAAATAAGCTCCAAAAGTGAGTTTCCCATCACGAATCATTTCCATTTTTGATAGAAATTCGAGCGGAACATAAGGAATAATATTTTCTGTGCGTTTCTCTATTTTTTGAATAAAGTGACTAATTTTCTCCAAAGAAATATCTTCTATGGAATGATTGGTATCAGTATAAAAATCCCAGCTTGTATTGATTGTCTTTAGATGTTCATTAGCTATTTCTTCAACACTCATTAAATGATTTGAGTTACCAATTCGTTTGTAGCTTCGTCCTCTCAATGAAATTGGCTTAATGGGGTATTCTTGAATTTTAAAAACAACAATCGCCTTGTTCTCCAAATTTAAGATCTCTACATCAGGAATAATCAAGGATACTGTTTTATTCTTTATTTCATTAATCCAATTCTGAATAGTTTCCTTGCCAATTTCAATACCTTTTATTTCTCCATTATCAGAAATACCAACATAAACACTTCCTCCTTGAGTATTCGCAAAAGCTACTAAAGAGATAATCACTTCATCACAGAATGAAGCTTTAAACTCTACTATTTCGCTTTCTGCACTAGGAAAATTCATCGCTTATCTTTCCATTTTTCTTAAAAACTTAGCAGGATTACCCACCCAAATTTCATTTTCTGGAACAGACTTAGTAACTACACTTCCTGCCCCAATCATTGCATTTTTCCCTATTATAATTCCTGCTAAAATAGTTGCATTTGCTCCTATTGATGCACCTTTTTTAATTATAGTTTCTGTAAACTTTTCAGGATATTGTTTAGATCTTGGAAACAAATCATTAGTAAAAGTAACATTTGGGCCTATAAATACATTATCTTCTATTGTAATTCCATCCCAAATTTGAACCCCTGGTTTTATAGTAACATTATTTCCTATTTTAACATCATTTTCAACCAATACATGGCAGTTAATATTACAATTATTCCCTATCTCAGCTCCTTTTAAAACTACACAAAATTGCCAAATAAAAGTATTCTCTCCTATTTTATCCGTTTGTACATCTGCTAAAGAGTGGATTTTAGTCATTTTTAAATAATTTTATACTCTAAAAACTCTTGATAATTCCTAAAATAATCTGCTTCATCATATTCTTCAGAAGCCAAACATAGCAAAACTGCATTGTGAGAAAATTGAATATCTCGCCATATTAGTTTAGGAATATATAGCCCTTTGGAAGGCGAATCTAAAATAAAACTCGCTTTATTTCCAGCCAAGTCTTCTGTATTAAATTCTATAATCCCTGATACTGCAACAATAATTTGTTGTAATTCTTTATGAGCATGTCCACCTCTTTTTACTTCATTAGGTGTAAAATATGTCCAATAAACTCTCTTTATTTCAAATGGTAATATTGAATTTTCTAAAACAGAAATGTACCCTAATGAGGAATTTCCAATTTTGTTAATTTCTATAATTCTGGGTAACATATTATTATGATTTTTTTTGATTTCAAAAGGTCTTATAAATAATTTTTCTAAGATTATAGGGTTACCAATTTTTGATTATTTCAGAATTTAAAAGCAATTTAAGTTTATTTGTTTGTTCTTTTAATTTTAAAAAAAGTAATTCTTTATCTTCATAAGATACATCTACCTCTATATTTTTATCCGAGATATTTAATTCTTCAATCCGCTTAGACAGACGTCTTCTATAAGAAAAAGGCAAAAAGGGCTTGAATAGTTTGGGAAAAATTGTCTTATGCTTTATATAATTCAGGAGTTTACTTTTAGGAACACCTGATGCATTTAACTGTTGAAAACTAAAATGATATTCAGTTTGTATGTTTAAAAAGGATAAAACATCATTCATTAAACTTTCTTGCTTACTGCTATCAACCAACTCTTCAAAAAAAACAAAATGAATTTGTTCTCTTGAAAAATATTTTAGGTAAGTTTGAATTTGATCATAGTAAAATCCATGTTCAATATATGTATTATTAGATAATTCTAGAAAAGATTTTAACTCTCCGTTTATTTCTTTTTGTAAAGCTTCAGAAAATGAATTGGTTTCTTTAAGAATTCTTACAAAGTATTTATACGCTGAGATCGCTCTATTTATAGGATTTCGTAAACAAATAATAATTTTAGCATCGGGGTTATAGTTATAGATTCGCTTAGCACTTAATTCTCCGAAATACATATAATTAACGGCACAATGAATATTTATTTTACTATTTTTTTTATAAAAACCCTCTAAATACTTTATTCCTTTATTAAAATTCTCATCATAATTAAAAAAATGATAGTCTTTTATTTCTTGTGGTGCATCAATATCAGGATGTTGACTTAACCAATCATAAATACTTGTTGTTCCCGCTTTTTGTGCTCCAACTATAAATGTATTAATTCTACTATTCATAAAAATATATCTCAATTAGCCACCCAAAGATAGTTTATTTTTATTTATTTTAAAACTGGGTCCTGAAATTAAAAATTAAAAAGATGTCAATCTGATAAAGAAGTAACTATAAAATAGTAGCTATAGTTTAAAAGATGAAAAAGAAATGGAATTCTAAAATTATTTTAATGGCGTATTGTGTGTAATATATTACTTCACAAATACAAATTTAATACGATTACAAAATAATCTATTCAATGTTTTTTATTAAATTTGCTTTTTTGTCAACTATAAGAGTTATTGCGTTAGGAAGGTATGAACATTTTTAAAAATATATTAAAGAATAAATTCTCCACATTTCTTTATTTTTTTGAATACCTCCGTTTTAAGTTAATTTTAATTATTATTCTAAGTATAATAGTAAGTCTTTTAGATAGTGTTGGATTAGCTATGTTTTTGCCACTCATTCAATTAGTAG
>CAYYMF010000002.1:0-76793 GCA_964472755.1 uncultured Chitinophagales bacterium
TACTTCCATTCCATAAATTTTTATTTAGACTTGGAAGATATTGTTTATTTGCGTTTGGTTTAATTAGTATCTCCGTTTTAATTGGAACATTGGGCTATCATTATTGGGATAAAATTTCTTGGCTAGATAGTTTTTATATGGCTTGTATGATAATAACTGGAATGGGACCTGTGGCTGAAATGACCTCATCAACAGCAAAAATATCTTCATCGTTCTATGCTTTGTATAGTGGTGTAGCATTTTTAAGTATTACAGCTGTCGTTGCTGCTCCAATAATTCTTAGATTATTACACATTCTTCATATAGAAGATGAAGTTAAAACTGAAGAAGAATAATCCATTTATTCTTTAATTCTAATCTTTATCTCATGTGGAGCAACTTCATCTCCACCGAAATAAGGATATAATTTATAACCATTGGGTGATGTTGAAAATTTAGGCATTTCAATAGTAGTTCCATCAACTGCAAAAATATATTTATTAGCTTCTATTTTTATAGAATAATTTATTTCATCATTCAAGGGAACAGACTTTATAAATTGAAAAGTACGAACTGAATTGTTATAAATGTAAGCAAATAGCTGTAATTCTCCATTATTCCATCGCCAACCAATTCGAGCACTATTTTCGTGGTGTTGAGTATTATTATCAGAAATTCCTTACAACTTATTAATGTCTAATTGATTTTCTGGAAGTAGCGATATATATTTTGCTGAATTATCAGATACGACAATAAATTTTAGTTCCGAAATATCTGAAAGCATAACCAATTTACTATTATCTGAATAGAGTTCGCCTTTGGAAATTGTATAAGTTACAAAACCATTATCAATTAATTTTTGCTCAGTCTTTTTACAAGCTAAAAAAGAAAGAAAGATTATAAATAGAAGATTAAGTTTTTTAATTTTCATAAAATATGATACTAATAAAGATAAAATAAATTAAAATATAATTATATAAATTTTCAATTCTATTTCGAAATAGTTTATCCACCTAAATTTTATTATTTTTAGCAAAACTTAAAATGCTAAGAATACTCATTTTGAACTATGAATATCCACCAATTGGTGGCGGTGCAGGAATTGTAACAAAGCATTTGGCAGAAGAGTTTATAAAATTAGGACATCAAATTACCATTTTAACAACTTGGTTTGAAGGAGAAACAGAAAATTACAAACATAATAATTTTGAGATTATACGTTTAAAATCTAAGCGAAAAAGTACTTTTCAGTCGAACCCATTTGAAATGTATGATTGGATAAAGAAAAGCAAACAGTATTTTAATAAGAATAATATTCAAGGAAAATTTGATGTATGTTTAGCTAACTTCACACTTCCTGGTGGCGAAGTTGCTTTGTTTTTAAAACAAAAATTCAACTTACCTTATATTATTTTATCACATGGACATGATATTCCTTGGGCATTTCCAAAGCAAATGTTATTATGGCACACACTCTCCTACTTTTGGATAAAGAAAATTTGTACACAATCAGCTTACAATATTATTCTTTCAGATGAATTAAAAACAATGGCTGACAATTTAGTACCAAGTAATAAATCTAAAAACATCATAATCAATAATGGTTTACAAATTCAAGATTTTAATAAACAATTCAGTGGTGATATTTTAAAAATTATTTTCATTGGAAGATTAGTTGAACAAAAAAATCCGATGTTATTTTTAGAAAGTATCAATCATTTAAAAGATTTAAACATACCTTATCAAGTAGCGATTTATGGCGATGGCGATTTAAGAAAGAATATGGAATTATATGTTCAAAAAAATAAACTTGAACAGATTTATTTCAAAGGAAAAGTAAATCACAATGATGTTATGAATGCACTAAAAAATGCTGATATATTAATATCTTCATCAAAAAGTGAAGGTATGGCTTTAGCTATATTAGAAGCACTTTCGTTTGGTGTTTATGTTGTGGCAACGAATACAAGTGGCAACAACAAATTAATTATTGAACATATAAATGGAAATATTGTTAAGGAGGCTAATGCTTCAATTATTACAACTAAAATTACAGATTTTTATCATCAAAAATTCACAAAAAACTATACTTATCCAATAGATTATATTAAGCAATTACAAGCTCAATTTTCTTGGCAAGGAATTGCAAAACAGTACATCGATTTATTAACAAAAGCAGCTAATAAAAACTAAGCTTCCATATATTTTTCTATAGAAGTGTCGTATAAATTTTTATATTCTTCTATATTACCAAACTCTAATCCATCAACCACAACTGCTTTATTTTTCACTTGTCCTACAAATTCAAAAGAAATTTGTTTTTGAGTTAGTAATTGTTCAAATGTTGTTTTTTGTTCCACTGTTACTGATGCAATTGCACGACCTTGAGCTTCGCCAAATAAAAAGGCATCTTTACGAATATTAGAACTGGTATTTATTTCAAAACCAAAATTTCTAGCCATTGCACTTTCCATAATTGCAATAAACAAACCACCTTCACTAATATCATGAACAGATTGAACTAATTTATTTTCAATTAAATCAGCAATAGCATTTTGCATTGCAAATTCTTCATCTAAATTAAAATAAGGAGCTGGCGACAATTCTACTTTATGGTAATTGAATAAATATTCAGAAGATGAAATATCATTTTTAGAAGCTCCAATCTGATAAATTAAATCATTTTCATTTTTAAAATCTAACGTCATCTTATCTTTTACATCTTCTATCACACCTAACATTCCAATAGTTGGTGTTGGATTGACAGCTCTATTCGGTGATTGATTATAGAAAGATACATTTCCTCCAGTTACTGGTGTATCAAACTTGATACAACTTGCTGACATACCTTGTAAAGCATGTACGAAATTCCAATAAACCTCTGGGTCGTAAGGATTACCAAAATTCAAACAATTGGTAATTGCAACAGGTTTTCCTCCGCTACAAGTAATATTTCTTGCTGCTTCAGCAACAGCAATCGCACCGCCAACTTCAGCATCAGCATGTACATAACGACTATTACAATCCACAGTAACGACTAAGCCTTTGTTACTTTCTTTTAAACGAATAATATTGGCATCACTCGGTTCATTAATTCCAGTATTATTTATACCCACCATCGAATCGTATTGCTTATAAATATATCTTTTTGAAGCTATATTTGGATAAGCAACCACCGCTTTTGATATTTCTTTTAATTCATTTAAGCTAGGTTCTGAAATTTGCTCAATAGCATATTTATCACGTTCTTCATGATATTTAGGCTTAGAAAATGCTCTATCATATACTGGAGCACCACCACCTAAAACCAATGTATCAGCAGGCACTTCAGCCACCAATTCTCCATTCATATAATATTCTAAAGTATTACCTTCAGTAACTTCGCCAATAACCGCACAATTCAAATCCCATTTGTCAAAAACTGCTTCAACTAATGCTTCTTTGCCTTTTTCAACAACAATCAACATTCGTTCTTGCGATTCAGACAATAAGATTTCGAAAGGCAACATATTTTTTTGACGTGTTGGAACCTTATCCAACCAAATTTTCATACCATGTTCGCCTTTTGCACTCATTTCAGAAGTTGAACAAGTTATACCAGCTGCTCCCATATCTTGCATACCAATAACAGCACCCGTTTTGATAACTTCTAATGTTGCTTCCAACAATAATTTCTCTACAAATGGGTCGCCCACTTGTACAGAAGGAATCTTATCTTCAGCATCTTCGCCTAAATCTTCTGAGGCAAATGTTGCTCCATGAATACCATCTTTTCCAGTTGCAGAACCAACAATATATACAGGATTTCCTTTTCCATAAGAAGTAGCAGAAATGGTATCTCCAATTTTTACAATTCCAACACTCATTGCATTTACCAATGGATTTACTTGATAACAATCATCAAAATAAACTTCCCCTGCAACAGTAGGAACACCAAAACAATTTCCATAATGTCCTATACCTTTTACAACACCTTTTAATAAATGTTGTGTGCGTTTATTATCAATCAATCCAAAACGCAATGAATTTAGAGAAGCAATCGGCCTAGCTCCCATAGTAAAAATATCTCGAGAGATGCCACCAACGCCAGTTGCTGCACCTTGAAATGGTTCTACTGCACTTGGGTGATTATGAGATTCAATTTTAAATGCACAAGCCCAACCATTGCCAATATCTACTAAACCTGCGTTCTCCTCACCTGCTTCCACTAACAAAGCCTTACCTTTTCTTGGTAATTTTTTTAAATATTTTATGGAATTTTTATAGGAACAATGTTCACTCCACATCACAGAATAAATACTTAATTCTGTATAATTGGGTACACGTCCTAAAATCTCTTGGATTTTTAAAAATTCCTCAGGTAATAATCCTAAAGTCTTGGCTAATTCTTCATTTACGATAACAGACATAATAAAATTGATATAAGTTACAAAAGTACAAAATAAACCACTATAAGACTAAAAATATTTGTTATTTAGTGCAGTTTTATTAATTTCGTAAGAGTTTATTATACTTATGTTGCTGGAAACTTTATACCCATTATTTTTAATACTATTATTTAGTGTAATTATTACCAAATCCAAATACTTTAACCGTTCTGAAATTGGCTCTCCCTTATTAGTTTTGGGCTTTTTATTGAAATGCATAAGTGCTTTTTATTTTGGATATTTATTTAATAAGAATATTCTGACAGGAAACGACACTTTTAATTATTTAAGAAATTCAGAAATTATCTATTCTTCTATTCAAGAATCTTGGCTAACTTATTTTAAACTAACATTTGGGCGTAATTGGCATTCAAATCCAGACTCAAATCTCATTCCATATATAGATAAAATGGATTTTTGGTACGATAATAGTAATTATTTGATGGTACGAATAAATGCTATTATTCGATTGTTTTCTTTTGGAATTTACAATGTACATGCTGTAATTTTTGCTTTTATTTCATTTATGGGTATTTATAATTTATATTTATTTTTTGAAAACAAAGTTTTTAATAAAAGGATTTTACAATTAATTTTATTTGGGATTCCTTCTATTGTTTTTTGGACATCTGGCGTTCATAAAGAAGCCATAGTCGTTTTTGCATTAGGCATGAGTTTATATAATACCGATAACCTTTTTAGCTATCAATATGAAAGAAAACATGTTATTCGAACCATTTTAGGATTATTTATTTTAGGAAGTATCAGAATCTATATACTTGCATTTTTAATTCCTCTGTATATTGCAATTATTCTTTCTCAGAAAATCAGCTTCCCAAAACGAACGTTTCGGTTTTATGCAATCCTTATGATTTTCTTATGCATCATTAGTTTGGCATTAATTGATACGCTAATCCCAAACTTTAGTTTATTTAATGAATTCATAGTTCGAAGAACTCATTTTTTAAGAGCTTCTGGCAATACTACATTTGATGTTATCACCAATTTCAATAGTATTGAGAGTTTCTTTTTAGTGATTATTGATGCAATTATCAATCCATTTATTCATCCTTTTCCAAATGAATCCAATTTGTTTTTGGTATTTATTGCATCATTAGAAACATACTTAATGTTGTTTATTATTTTAGCAACTGTTTTCTCTTTAAGTTACAAAAATTTATACAAAAATCCTTATGCTTTATTCTGCATATTATTTTCCTTGAGTATTTTATTTTTAATAGGATTAATCGTCAATAATTCTGGAGCAATTGTCAGATACCGCTCTATTGCTATACCATTTTTGTTAATTGGGTTGTGTTTATTATACAAACCAAAAGAAAATTTACAGATAGAAACTGGGGCAATAATCAAATAATATGACCTGATTTTATAAACATTTCTGCAAAATATATTGCAACTTAGTCCATGCTTTTTCATTATCATGCAAAACTAAAATATCATTTTCTCTAAGATGATTTTGAATGTTTTCATAACACTTTTCAGGTGTAACTTTGGGATGATAATCATGTGGCAATACAGAACAAATCACGATTTCTCCTTTATTAAATTTGTCCATTGCACGTACTTTTGCATAAGGAGGACGAAATAAATTACTGCCACTAATAGCTTTCCCTTTTTGATAATTTTCAAGATAGTTTTTTCTGGAAATTCTCCAGCCATTATAATGTTTATAGCCGTGATTTCCGATAGTATGTCCTTCCGTTTTTATCTGTTCAAATATTTCAGGATATTTTTCGATATGCTCCCCTAAACAAAAAAATGTTGCTTTTACATTATGTATTTTTAATTGTTCCAAAACCCAAGGCGTAATCGTTGGGTGTGGGCCATCATCAAAAGTAAGGTATATTTTTTTGCCCATAAAAGTACAACTAGGCATTTTAATTAACGCTCTAGCCTCTTCATTCATTTCCCAAATTACCTTTGGAAATGATTTTTGTATAATATTTGGTGTTCTTACCCAAAACATACTATCTATTTTGTTAAACAAATTTTTAATCTAATCATTTTTTTCACAGAGTCTTCTATTTGATACGCTAATGCTGTTTGCTTATCCAACTCCTCAACTATCTGTTCGGACAATAATCTCGGATTTTTAGGCATCAAAACAATATCATTCCCAGCTTCTAAAGCTTTAAAATCGGCATTTGGAATAGTAGAAACGCCCAACATATTCATTGCATCTGTAATAACAATTCCACGAAATCCTAAATCATCTTTCAATAAATTAGAAACAATATTTTTATCAATACTTGATGGCAATCCAGCTGTATTAAACTGTTCATTATCTTTAATCGCTATATGACCCATCATTGTAAAAACGGGCTCAGACTTTTGGATTAAGTGATAAAAAGTAGGTACTTCTTTTAAAGGTCCATTGATATATACTAAATTTTTATGTGAATCGCCCAATACATTTCCATGTCCAGGAAAATGCTTAATTGTCGTTGCAATGTTATAAGTTTTTGATTCATTAATAAACTGTGCTGCTCTATGAATGATATCATCAATATTGTTACCAAATGAGCGATTATTTATTACTGCAGTATTAAACGAATTATCAGCCAATGGTGAGAAATTAATCTGAATACCAACTTTGTCCAATACTGATGAAATTGTTTTAGCAGCTTCTAAAACTAAACTATCAGAATCCAATTTGTTGGTCTTTAAAACATTCGGAGAACCAAAATACTTCATATTAAACAATGAAGGTTCACAATCGCAAGCATAAATATTATTAAAACTTGTTTGAATTGCGTTATAATCCTGAATTTGATTGGCTATATTTGATATATAACCTTTCAAAAAAATAACATTACTAATTATTGTATCTTCTAATAGTTTTTTGGAATTATTATAAGTATAGACATTATCTGTAGGACTTACCGCATACATGATAATTTGTGCTGCTTTTTGTTTATTATTTAATGAATTAAAAACAGAATCCGTTATATAATCCAAGCGTTTATCTTCTTTATAAAAATCATAAATAGAAAATGAATTGGCATAAATATTCAAGCTATTCACTAAATAAAACAATATAATCAACCAAAATTTAGACATCTATTTCCTATTTATTTTAATACTACAAAAATCATTCTACTTTTGTTGCAAAAACTTCTTTTTTAAGATTTCTATTATGTTCTATGGCTAATACACAATCATAAGTTGCTTGTCTTAATGCTAATTCTCTTGGGTCATTAGCAATGTGTGTTCCCATTTTATTCATTACATAAGCAAAAGCAACTTTAAGCGTTGGGTCAGCGAAAGCACCAGAACCACCAGCACCAAAAGTACCGAATGCTTTATAATCGATTCCAAAATTTTGATAAGTTGAAGGTTTTGCAAAGCCTACTGAGAATGGAATATTTACACCTAAAACCAAATCAGTTCTTCTGATTTTTGGAGCAATCGGTGTTTTTGCTAATTCCTTTAAAGTTTCATTTCGAATACCTAATTTTTTACCTCCTGTTGCAAATTCATTATAAATTGTAGCTAAGCCACGAGCATTTGAGAATCCCAGTGCAGCACCATTTTGAATTTCAATATATTTTCGTTTATTGAAATTGTTTAGATTAATGGCAAAAGGCGGATTTAATAAGGACTTATAAAACATTGAAAATGGATTAGTAATATTTTTTATCAACTTACCAAAATCTCTATTATTACCTCCAGTTATTGCCTCTAATGGATTAAATGGTATATTATCTGCTTTACGCTCAATATTGATTTCCTTTGGAAACCCAATATACATTTCAACACCCAATGAATGAGCAATTTCTTCATAAACAAATTCAGACAAATTACGACCTTTAGGGTCAATACGTTTCATCAATTCATTTTGATACATAGCAATCGTCCAAGCATGATAACCTTGTCTATCGCCCACTTTCCAATAGGGCTTTTGCTTTGCCAAGGCTGAACTTAATGCTTTTTCATCAGTTAACAATTCATAACTAAAAGACTTTTTATTACTAAATACACCTGCTTGATGAGCAAATAATTGTCTAACTGTAACATTTTCTTTTCCATTAGCAGCAAATTCAGCCCAATAAGTAGCTACTTTTTCATCATAATCTAATAATCCTCGGCTGTGTAACATTGCCATAGCTAATGAGGAAATACCTTTTGTTGTTGAAAATAATAAAGCCAACGTATTTTCCTCCCAATGTTTTCGTCTGTCTTTATCTTTATAACCAGCATACAAATCTACGACCTTTTCGCCTTCAAAATAAACACAACAACTTGCACCTACTTCATTTCTATGATAAAAATTAAATTGAAAAACATCTCTTACTTTTTCAAATCCTTCTTTTGTGTAACCTCCAATTTGTATCGGTTCTTTATATGCCATAAGTAAAATTAAATATTTTGTTCTAAATTAAGAAATACTAAGAAAAATGCAGCATTCTCTGTGTAATAATTATCCTTAGAGAAAATATTTTCTACTTCAACAAAGCAACTAATTCCTTTTGTATGCTAGCAGTTTTATCACTATTATAAAAGTGTTGCAATGCCTCTTTAATTCTTTCAAATGGCTCGCCTTTTGTCTTTTGCTCATTGAATACATTTTGTGCATTGACAGGTCGTGGACCCCAACGAAATTTATCTTTGCCTTCAGCATCTCTAACTATAAAAATTGGAATAGATTTGCCTCCATTTGTCAGATAATTATCAATTTCAGAATCAGAATCTCGCAATTGAAGTTCTAAATGAATATTATCATTTAAAATTGACATCAAATAAATTATAGGTGTAATATGAGCAGCATCGCCACACCAAGGTTCTGTTATCAATATCCAATTTTGCTTTTCTTTTATTGCATGAATTACAGCTTTTGTTTCTTCAGTTAATACAGCAGTTTTTAACCATCTTTTCAAACGAGCATGATTTAATTTTGTATATTCAAAATATTCAGGGTCGTTATATGGTGCAGTTGAGTTCTCATCGTTTAAAATTTGTTCAAACTTAATTAAGTATTCATTCCAACTCATAAAACATTACAATTATTATTATATTTAGATTCAATTTAAAATACAGCTTTTATAATTTTTAAAAACACAATTTTAGATTAAGGATTATAAGAACCAGCGACTGTTCTAAAAGGTATTGCTAATCGATTCCAGCCATTTATGGCAATTATTGTCATTGTTAGTGCAATTAAATCTTGTTCGTTAAATTCCTTACTTACTTTAGCATATAATTCATCTGAAATGTGATTACCAGCAATTAAAGTTAATGCTTCTGTCCATTCTAAAGCAATTCGTTCACGCACTGTAAAAAAAGGTGTTTCACGCCAAGCTGAAAGTGCATATAATCGTTGTTCAGTTTCGCCTTCTTTTCTGGCATCTTTAGTATGCATATCCAAACAATAGCCACAACCATTAATCTGCGAAGCCCTAGTTTTTACTAATTCAAATAAACTTTTCTCTAAATTTGAATGATGTATATAATTTTCAATTTCTAGTAATCCTTTTATTGCTTTTGGTGCAACTTGACCATAATCTAATCTGCTTTTCATTTTCAATTCTTTTTTAAATAATCTCTCAAAACATATTGCAAGATACCTCCATTTTTATAGTATTCAATTTCTATATCTGCATCTAATCTTGCTTTTACTTTAAAATCAATCACTTTTCCTGATGAATGAACTGCTTTGACATCTAAGATTTTATGTGGAACTAAATCACTTTCCAAACCAATAATATCAAAAATTTCAGAGCCATCTAAGCCTAAAGACTGTGCATTTGCACCTTCCATAAAAACTAATGGAGCAACGCCCATACCCACTAAGTTACTTCTATGAATACGCTCAAAACTTTCTGCAATAATTGCTTTAATACCTAATAAAACAGTACCTTTTGCTGCCCAATCTCTTGATGAACCTGAGCCATATTCTTTTCCAGCCAACACAATCAATGGCGTTTTGTCTTTTTGGTAAGCCATTGCTGTTTCAAAAACAGTTTTTACTTCTCCAGTTGGGAAATATTTACTAAAACCACCTTCTTTATCAATAATTTTATTTTTGATACGTACATTGGCAAAAGTACCACGCATCATCACTTCATGATTACCTCTTCGAGAACCATAAGAATTAAAAGCCTCCTTTCCTACTCCGTTTTCAATTAGATATTGTCCAGCTGCTGTATCTTCCTTAAATGAACCAGCAGGAGAAATATGATCGGTTGTTACAGAATCCCCTAAATACAACAAGACTCTTGCTGATTTAATATCTGTGATTGGTGGTAATTGATTGCTAATATTTTCAAAGAATGGAGCTTCTTTAATATAAGTAGAATCATTTCTCCATTCAAAATTTTGATCTAATTTTACTTTTAAATCTTTCCAATCTTCAGAACCTTCAAAAATCACATCATAAACTTCTTTAAAATCTTCTTGCTTAACACAGTCATTAATTGTATTTTGAATCTCCTCACGACTTGGCCAAATGTCTTTTAAATATACTGGTTCACCATTCGGGTCAAAACCAAGTGCATCATGCATTAAATCAACATCTACACGACCTACCAAAGCATAAGCCACAACCAACATTGGCGACATCAAAAAATTCATTTTTGTTTGTGGGTGTACTCTTGCTTCAAAATTTCTATTTCCTGATAGTACAGATGCAACTACCAATTCTCCTTTTTCAATTGCTTCTGCTATATGTGGTGGTAATGGACCTGAATTTCCAATACAAGAAGTACAACCGTACCCAACAGTATGAAAACGAAGTGCATCTAAATCATAATTTAAGCCAGAACGTTGTAAATATTGAGTAACCACTTTTGAACCTGGTGCTAAGGAAGTTTTTACCCACGATTTAGTACGCAATCCTCTTTCAATTGCATTTCTAGCTAATAAACCTGCACCTATCATCACTGAAGGATTAGAAGTATTTGTACAACTTGTAATTGCTGCAATTGCAATACTTCCATCGCTAAAATTATATTCTTGGTTTTTATTTTTAATTCGAACAGTATGCAAATCCTCTTTTACAATTTCTGCATTTGAGATATGTCCGTCGTGAGGAACTTTACCAAATAAAAATTCTGTTCCAGAGCCACCTTCTGCCAACCAAGCTGCTTCTTTTCGTTCATTTACTTGTGTGTAAGTTCTATTATATTCTTGCTGTAATAAATCTGCAAATTTATTTTTCAAGTCTTTTACAAATATTTTATCTTGAGGACGTTTAGGACCTGAAACTGTTGGTTCTAAACTATTCAAATCAAACTCAACTACTGAAGAATATTTAATCTGTTCATTACCAGTTCTCCAAAGTAAATTCTCCTTGCAATAAGTCTCTACAATATTAATTTGATCTTCAGAACGATTGGTATTTCGCATATACTCTAAAGTTCTATCATCAATAGGAAAATAAGTTACTGTACACCCAAATTCAGGCGACATATTTCCAATAGTAGCCCTATCAGTAACGCTCAAATTATTCAAGCCATCGCCAAATACTTCAATAAATTTGCCAACAACACCTTTATCTCTTAATATTCTTGTGATAGACAAAACCATATCTGTTGCAGTGCATTCATTTGGAATTTTTCCTGTTAATTTTAATCCTACGACTTCGGGACAGGTAAAGAAAATAGGCTGTCCGAGCATTGCAGCTTCTGCTTCAATTCCACCAACACCCCATGCAATAACACCTATCCCATTAACCATAGGCGTATGAGAATCTGTGCCAACTAATGTATCTGGAAATAACCAACCATCACGATTGGTAATACCTTTAGCCAAATATTCTAAATTCACTTGATGGCAAATACCCATTCCTGGCGGTACGACCGTAAAATTATTCATTCCATTTTGAGCCCATTTTAAAAGTTCATATCGTTCTTTATTTCTTTCATATTCAACTTCAACATTTTTTTCATAAGCATAATTTGTTCCAAAATAATCAACTTGAACTGAGTGATCTATAACTAAATCTACGGGAATTGCAGGGTTAATTTTTTGTCCATCTTTTCCGTGTCTTACAAATTCTGCACGCAAAGAAGCAATATCAACTACAGCAGGAACACCAGTAAAATCTTGCATTAAAACTCGTGAAGGCATAAATGGAATATCCTTATCTTTTGGTTCAGGTGTCCAATTTGCTAAAGTCTGAATATGTTCATCAGTAACGCTAAAACCATCGTAATTCCTCAGCACATTTTCTAATAAAATACGAATACTGAAAGGTAATTGTTCAATATTCCCTGTAGGAAAATCTTTTAAAGAACAATAATTGTAACTTTTTCCGTTCACCTGAATAGTATTAACGGATTTTGCTGTTTGATGGCTCATAATAAGTTAAGATTAAAAAATTAATGAATTATAGCACAAATTAATAATTCAAAAGTGCTTACTAACTAGAAACAAACATACATTAATTTTGTTCAACAATTTTCTGTAAAAACTAAAATCATTCAGTCTTCTAACAATAAAATCAAATATCCATAATAATTAATTTGAGTATTTATAAATTAGATACGCAAACAATTCAGTATTTATAGTTATCTTTGCCTACTCAAATAGGCATAATTTTTGTACTTATTTACAAAAATGTTCTTTGATTTATGGGGCTGTTCGGTTTTGACGGCAGATGTTCGTTTAAGTAAGCATGTCGAGTATTGTACAAATTGACTCGTTAATCCTAAAGTACATAACTTTTTAATTGGCGAGAGATCTTTCGCTTTAGCAGCTTAATACAAGGTATTAACACGCTAATGCTCCCACGTTTGATTTTCTTGTTGTCAGCGTTTGGAGTATCATTAATAACAAGATAGTTTGCTGATGTTTCTAAAGCAAATGAAATTATAGAAACTACGGTTTAATTTGGTAAGTATAAACACCTAATTATTCCCGACAATTAAGTTTGTACTACACATGTAGAAAGCTTATGGGTGCTTTGTCCGGACGTGAGTTCGATTCTCACCAGCTCCACTTTTTTTATATATCTCTTATGCTTAAATTCCCATAAAAAAACTATATTTATTACAAAAAAATAATAAATATGGATTTACATCTTAACATAACCTATAATATTCTTTTATTTATTTTTTCTGCTGTTGTAGTTTGGATTTTATGCAATAAATTATCAGAAATTATTGATACAATTGACCTTCAATTTAATTTAGGTGCAGCATTTGGTGGTACAATTATGCTAGCAATTATTACTAATTTGCCTGAAATCGCCATAGTCTTTAATGGTGCTTTAAATGGCAGGCAGTATAGACTTAGCAGTCGGAAATATTTTAGGCGGTATTGCAATACAATCTACCTTATTGATTTTATTTGATTTTATGTCTAGAAAAAGGGAAACACAACCATTTTCTACACTAGATAGTTCAGAAACAAGTATTTTACAAGGATTATTTTTAGTAGCCATACTATCGATGGTACTAATTGGCAAACAATTTACTGAAAGTTTTATCATTTTTAGGACAACGCCTCCTGTATTTTTTATATTGAGACTTTGGATAATCATTATTCTAGCAATGAAACAATTTCAAAATTCAAACCTCTCGAAGGATACAACTATTGAAGAAAAAAAACACACCATCAAAATATAGCAAAAAATCCGCCTTAACTTGGTTGTTTATAATTTCAGTATTTGTACTTTTTTTTGGTGTGTTACTTAAAAATACAAGCAATGCCATTGCTAATCATTATAACATAAACGGTGTAATATTTAGAGCAACAGTTTTAGCTTTTGTAACTTCATTACCTGAAATTTCAGGTGGTTTAGCTTTTGTAAAATCACGTTCTTACACTCCAATAATTGATGATATTTTTGGAGGCAATGTATTTCTTCCTGTATTATTTGTGCTTACCATTTTCCTAACAAACAATGCAATATTACCCAAAGTTGATAGGATTGATTTGTACCTAACAGGAATCGCTATGCTGATTACCATAAATTATTTAATAGGTATGATTATTAAAAAGGAACATCGTTATTTTGGTATGGGAATGGATTCTTGGATTGCTCTAAGCATCTATTTATCATCTGTTATTGATTTGTTTTTTTATATAAACAGATTCAAATTACTATTTTATTCCCTTAATAAATTCTTGAATACTTTCTTTCATATTAGAAGCTTTTTCAATATATTTTACAAATGCTGAACCAATAATTGCTCCATTTGCATTTCTACAAGCTAGTTCAAATGTATTTCTATCTTTTATTCCAAATCCAATTACAGTAGGATTTTTTAGCCTTAAAGTTTTTAATCTATTAAAATAGGTTGCTTGTTGAGCCTCTAAATTAATATTTGTTCCTGTAATAGAATGTGTAGAAACCACGTAAATAAAACTATCAGAAATACTATCAATTTGAAGCACTCTTTCATTAGAAGTTTGTGGAGTAATTAAAAATATATTTTCAATACCATTTTCTTTAAATGATGATTGATACATATTTTCATATTCATACATTGGTAAATCTGGAATTATGACACCGTCAATACCTACATTTGAAGCCTCTTTCAAGAAATTTTTAAATCCATATTGTAATGCAGGATTGATGTAACCCATTAAAACTAAAGGAATATGAATTTTTTCTCTAATATTTTTAAGCTGGTTAAATAGCGTCTGGATTGTCATCCCATTTTGAATCGCAATGGTATTAGAATATTGAATCGTTGGACCATCTGCGGTTGGATCGGAAAATGGCATTCCAATTTCAACCATATCCACACCATTTTCTTGTAATGCCTCTAAAATTTGTGGCAAATCATTTAGATGGGGATAACCCGCTGTAATAAAAATGCTTAATATATTTTCTTTTTTCTCTTTAAAGAGCTTTTGTATTCTATTCATTTTTTAAATACAATTATTTATAGGAATTTATAAAAGACAAGGCATCAGCTTGAAAATTAAAAAAATCTTCGGCATGAGGTACATGTCCAGTTAGTATATATTTTGTTGGCGTATAAATTACGTTTGCTCCAGTTGCTAATTTGAATTTTAGAGCTAGATTATCTTTAGGTAGAAACATATCCTTGTCTCCCCAAACTAATAATATTGGTAAATCTAATTTAGATAATAAAGGAGTCATATCCATTTCTGTAAAATAGAAAT
Source organism: uncultured Chitinophagales bacterium (assembly GCA_964472755.1). Lineage (GTDB taxonomy): Bacteria > Bacteroidota > Bacteroidia > Chitinophagales > JADIYW01 > JADJSS01. The sequence goes on from CAYYMF010000002.1 coordinate 15,504, forward strand.
TATTATATTTTATTTGAGCATAAGCATTAAGTTGGTTCTTGTAAATTACATCTAAAGGAGTACTTGGAACATCTGTTTTTCGTTGTTTTACATTATTTAGATTGAATATTAGTCCATTATTTTGTGTCAAAACATTTAGATGTTTTTCAAATACTTCTGAGTCAAAAACAGGATGTTCAGTATAATAACTTTTAAGATTTGTCCAATAACCTCCTGGATTATTATTTGCTATAATTCTTTCATCTGCTAAATCTATAACCTTTTGTTTTGATAAAGCTAATCCATTTTTCAAATCATAAGCTGGAGCTTCTAAAATAAGTCCATTAATTTTTTCTTGTCGTGCTGAATCCGATGCATAAAAACAAGCAACAGCTCCACCAATTCCTGTTCCATGTAAAATGACACTTCGTACTTTTGCAACTTTAAAAGTAAAATCAATAACTTTATCTAAATCAGCAGCAAATTGCTCAATACTCATTTCACTAGGATTTGTATTCCCTTGTGCTGTTCCTGAGCCTCTTTGGTCGTAATAAACTACTTTATATTTACTTTCAATATACTGCCAATACACATTGTTTTTTTCAGTATTAACATTTGAGTTCAGTCCATCATTGATATAAATTACAGCATGTTCCGCAATTTTATTTCCAGTGATGTTGATAGGCAATGCAACATTATCAATTTTTAAAAAGTAATAGTTATTAATTAGATTGGAATTCTTATCCTTTTGACAAGAAAACAACAACATTATTAATGCGATATAGGTAAATTTTCTTATCATTTTTATTCAATATTTCTTCTAATAATATAGGCAACACCAGTTTGTACAATAATATGCCTTGTCCAATTATGATTGTTTGGGAAGTTGTAATACAAACCGATACCACCAAATAAATTCAATGGAGTTCGTCCACTCTTACTAAAATCTAAACCAATATTAAAATTTCCACCAACAATAGCATTTGAAAAACCTGCTTTTATTTTATTTACATCTCCTGATGGTGTAACTTCATAAGTCGGCACATTCAACTTGGCATAATAATAACCACCACTAATGCCAATTTCAGTATAGAAGATTTTAGGTGTAGTATGACGATATACAAATGAAGGCATAAAATACAAACCCGTGTGGTAACGTTCACGATATAAAAAACCAATAGTCGGTTTGATAAATAAATCTCTATCAGCCACTTTTATATCATAAGCAGATTTTTTTTGATTTTTTTTAGTTTTAGAAAATAAGCGTATGTAACCTCCAAACTCCATTCCTAAATTGATAGAAACAGGTTTTATAAATTCTATATCTGCATTTCCTGCAACAGAAATAATTGTTTTCTTATATTTCAACCCTTCAATTGGCAATAAATTTTTGTATTTAAGCGTGGCATCTTGAGCAAACAAACTACCAAAATAAAAACTTAGGGATAGGATAAATAAAAATCTATAATTTGAGTTCATCTACTAGTTTAAAAATGTTTATGAAAATACAACAACTTACTGACTAAAAAAAAGATTGTAAGATTAATAACGATTATTTTTAACACTATTTTTAATGTTTCATTCGCTGGGATAGAATTTTATCGATATATTTTCCTAAAATATCAAACTCAATATTCACTTCTGTTCCAACTTTATATTGATGAAAAATAGTATTTTCTAAGGTATATGGAATGATAGCAACTGAGAATTTATTTTCTGCTGTTTCTACAATTGTGAGGCTAGTTCCATCAATACAAATAGAACCTTTATCTACAACAGTAAAAAGAGGATTTTTTACAAATTCAAAATAGAAATATTTACTGCCGTCCTTATCTTCAATTCGTTTACAAATAGCAGTCTGATCGACATGTCCTTGCACTAAATGTCCATCTAAAAAGGCATTTGCCATCATTGCTTTTTCTAAATTTACTTTAGCGCCAACTTTCCAACTACTCAGCGTTGTTTTATCTAAAGTTTCTTTTATGGCAGTAACTTTATGTGTATCACCAATTTGTTCAATCACTGTCAAGCAAACGCCATTGTGTGCAATACTTTGGTCTATATTAAGCTCATTAGAAAATTTACTTTTTATAGTAAAATCAATATTAGTTCCTATTTTTTCTATCGATATAATTTCGCCGATTGTTTGTATAATTCCCGTAAACATAACTATCTAAATAAATGAATGTAGCCACTTAATGGTTCGACAATTTTCTCAACACCATTGGCTGTTTTATAATACAAATAACAAGTATAATAATATACGGCAGTCGGTAATTCTTTTCCATTTTTAACATCCGTTCCATTCCAATTAATATCAGGATTTTCAGTCTGAAAAACTAAAATTCCCCATCTATCATAAATTTTAATATCAATTTTCTCTACACTTCTATATGGAATAATAGGAGTAAATAAGTCGTTTTGACCGTCATTATTTGGTGTAAATGTATTGGGCAATTCATATTTTGGACAATCGTTAGAACAAACCATATTTGATAAAGTTTTGTTGCCATTTTTTCCAACAGTTTCCAATTGATAACATGCTGCTAAAGATTGAACAGAATCCAAATCATGTGTAAATGCCAAAAGTCCATCTTTAGGAATTGTATCTAATAATACATAATCATTGTAATTATTGGCTTTATAATAAATTTTGGTTTTTACTATTGTGCTTGTATCACACGTAGGTTCAAAATTCCAAACTAAATAGTTAATAAAATCATTTTCTGGAAGATGCTTATCTAAACAAAAATTACTCAATTTCAACAGCGGTTTGCAAGGAAAAGTAGTATCAATTGGAATAGCACAGGATTCTTGTGAGAAGTTTAACAATGGCGTTTTTAATCCATCAATAGTATAAGTTCCGATAGATTTTATTTTATAACAATAAAGACTATCATTTAGCAATCCAACATCTTTAAAATTATTTACGGTTGTTGTTGATACTGAATCAAAAGTTGAGCTACCTGGGTCTTTTCGATACACTACAAAACTATCATTTTGCCATGGCGTATTAAAATCCCAATGCAATTCAATACTTTTATAATTTGGTGTAACATTTAGGAATACACTTGAAGCTTCATTCGTAAAACCTAAAGTATCTAATCCTGCATTTGCTATAAATTGAACTTTATATTTGTAAGAAAGAAACTCAGTATTCAAATTAATATCCAAATAACTCGTATCATTGATAGCAGAAAACGAGGTAAAAGATTTAGAATTAATTATACTAAAATTTTGACTATTTGCATCAGCACGATACAAAGTAAAAGTATAATAACCTCGATTGATTAAGGTATCTAATTCGTCAGCATTGGGGCGAGACCATTCTACATATATTTGACCATTAATTTCATTTGTTGTTTTGACATCAACATTATAAATAATAGGCAAACTCAAAGGTAAACGCACACAAACTTCATTAGAAGGCAAACTACTAAAAGGATTTACTTCAATATTTGTTGCCGTTAAATCTGCAAACTCTGCTTTGATTTTATAACTGTATTGCTCCCCAATCTGAACTGTATTGTCCGTATAAGTATAGTTTTTAGTATAGCCAATAAAGGTATAACCTTGTGCTTCCAAATCGGTATTACAAGAATCCATAGGATTGCCACAACCTTTTTTACGCCAAATAGAAAATTTATTAAATTTTGGATTCGTACTACAAGAATATAGATTATCCCAATTTAATGTAACTGTATTTGCTGACACATCTCCTATTGCTGTTAAGTTTTGAGGTGCAGGTGCTAAAACTTTTATAAAAACTGTTTTTATATCTACTAAAGGTGGACTAACAAAATTATCTTCTGCTTTAAACAAAACGGGATATTCATTCTTATTCAGATGGCTACAATCCGTTTTCCATTTAAAACTACCAGAAATTGGATTTTGTGGTATTTGAGTAGTAAAAATAGCTGCTTGTGTAGGTAAACTATACACAATTCCATTTGAGGTTAAAGTAATTTTTTGAGTCACATCTGCATCGGTTGCACTAACTGAAAAACTTACAGAATCACCTGCAACTACACAAATATTTTCAGGAATTGTTAATACTGGTGGTCTATTACTTGTTGTTTCAACAAATATTTGCATATCACGAACTACAGTACCAATTAAAAAACCTGCTCTATATTCTTGTACTAAAATGGCAATATTGTATATTCCTTGAACTTGTGGATATTCCCAAACTAACTCACCAGTTTTGGGATTGATTTTAAATTGATTATTAATGCCTGCTTGTATTTGATTCGGATATAAATAACCGCTCACATTAGCTGATTGACCTTGTTTCGGTGGAATGAGTGAAAATACCAAACTATCTCCATCTGGGTCAAAAGCATTTGGGTTATGTACAAAACGCTGCCCCACATTAGCCGCATCAATTGGTGGATTATACAATATTGGAGAACTGTTATAACCTAGATCATTTGCATTAAAAATTCGCACTGTATCTTCAATATAAAAAATCGTATTGACAGAGTTTTGCATGTTTATAATATTGGCAATTCTGTTTGGATCTGTCATTGATACAATGTAACGAGCTGGGCCAGTATAAGAATGCAACATTCTATAAGTATTCTTAAAGACATCAGGAAAAGGTGTAGCATCTCTTGATATTCTCACGATAGAATCTTTAGTACCATCACCCCAAAAGATTTCTAGCTTTGGTCTATCTGCACCTTCACTCTCACCACTTAATTTTGTATAAGTTATAACTGTAAATTCATAAGTGTAAGCCGCAATATGTCGATACATAATTTCGCCAGCTCTATTATGTGTTGCAAAAATATTTTTTGAAACAAAAAATATAAGTAAAATCAGTACAATTCTTTTAATATTAATCTGCATAAAATACTTTGTAAATATACATAGCTTTTTGTGAAAACAAAATAGATGATTTAATTTCAAAATATTAAAAGAGAATGTTCAATATTAAACAACTTTATATCTATTCGCTCTTTTAAATGTACCGATATCATTAAAACGGACACCATTTTCTTTCATTGATTTTAATGCTCTTGCACGAGCAAAATGTCTAATATAAAAAGTTTCATTGACTACAAAATGATGAATTGCATGTGTCCAGCCAAAAAAGAAACAAAAAACTTGAAATGGCAATGTCCACCAAACATTAAGTACTTGTGTTTGTTGCATAATATTACCACTTTCTACATCTCCAAAATAGTGCATATTTGAAGTAATAAAATGCAAACAAAATTGACGCAATAAATTAGGTGCAACAATGATAGCCACAATCGGTTTTATCCAAAGATATTGATTTGCCATAAAAATCGGAGTGTGATAATCAATATTAAAAATTCCTGTAAAAATCAAAATCAATAAATGCACTAAATATATATACCAAATTAAATATGCAATCAAACCAAATGGTACCATCGAAATCGTTTTAATCTTCTTGAAACGCAACGCTTGTTCTTTACTTAAATTCCCATTTTTGACTTCATTTCTAATATCCTTAACTAAAACTTTTGCTCGCATAATACCACCAAAAATCAAATCTGGTGTACCAATTAAACGTTTCAATGACCATTTTTCGCCATTTGTAACACCACGCTCTTCAACATCGTGTAAAGTTCCTGAATATTTATGATGATGAAAATGCAATTCTCTTCGCAACCACGGATTGATAGTTAATGGACGTAAAATCCATACTGAAAGCAACATAAAATCTTGTATAATTTTATTTTTTCTGAAATACATCCAATGAATTAAATCATGTTCTAATTCGTGTAAAATTCCCATCCAAAACGCATTGAATGGAATTAAAATCCAAACAGATAATTGACCTTTTAAATAAAAAAACGAGGCAAATACAATCATAGAAATAGACACCAAAAAAATTGACATTCCTATAAAATTTTGATGTTTCAAAAATGGATATTTTTGTTTCAAATCTTTATAAGATTGACTAATCTCTTGTCTGATTAGCGTAATTTTTTGGTTATCTGTCAGCATAATAGCTTCTAAGATAATAAAAATATGACTAACTATTCCAAATCTCCCAACTTCTTTCAGCTTGAAGATGGAGCATTTCTAAACCATTTTTTGTTTTTGCTCCCTTTTCTATTCCATTTTTCAAAAATAAAGTTACTTCAGGATTATAAACTAAATCGTACAACAAATGCTGTTCGCTTATAAATTGATAAGGAATTTCTGGTGCTATATCAATATTTGGATACATACCTATTGGCGATGTATTGATGATGACAGTGGCTTTTTTCATCAAGTGCTCATCAATTTCATGATAAGTAATAGTTTGTTCGGATTTAGTTCTAGAAACATATTGAAAGTTGATATTCAATTGCTCTAATACATACTCCACTGCTTTTGAGGCACCGCCAGTTCCCAAAATCAAGGCAAAATTATGGTGCTTTTTTAATAAAGGTTTTAAACTCATTTCAAAACCATAAACATCAGAATTATAACCAATTTTCTTGCCATCAATAAATTTAATCGTATTTACTGCTCCAATTTTTGCAGCAGCTTCCTCTAAACTATCTAAAAATGGAATTACTTGTTGTTTATAGGGAATGGTAACATTTAATCCAAAAAGATTAGATTTTTGATTAAAAAGCTGTTCTATTAAATGGATATTTTCTAGTGGAAAAGTATCATATTGAGCATCAGTAATATTTTCTTTCTTAAACTTTTGAGCAAAATATCCTTTAGAAAAAGAATGGGACAAAGGATAACCAATTAGACCAAATTGTCTCATAAATAAGTAATATTTTCAGTTGTTATAAATAATGAATAATAATCATTTGGAAATCATTATTATCTTCTAATTCTTGATGAAATTTATAAATATAGTCTGAATTTAGATTATCTTCTTCCATTAGATAAGCAAGCTTGAGTTCGCACTCTTTGACTTTATTTTGTAAAAATAATACAGCAATTTCTGCATGATCTGCTTGCGTATGTTCTTTGCAAGTTTTTTTACAGTTGTGTAATATTTCTAATGCTGTTTCAAAATCATTCAGATTAAAAAATATTTTTGCCAACAAAATATAGGCATCTTCTTTATTAATATAATTTTCAATTGCAGCTTCACAAGCATCTATAGCAATTTCAATTTCATTAATTTCCATTGCAGATTCAATTAAAGCAATATGAAAATCATACATCTCTTTTTCTAACTCAGCAGCTTTTTGAAATGCTTGATAAGCTTGTTCCCAAAGTCCTTCTTTTTTATAAGTCTCTCCTATTTTATAATAAATAAAGCCAAAAGCAGGTTCTAAGTGCAAAGCTTTTTTATAATAATATCTAGCTAATTTATAATTGCCTAATTCCTCAAAGCATTTTCCGTGCAATAAAAAAACCTCTTCATCTGGTTCATAAACTTCTGTCAAATCATTGATTACATCTAATGCTTTGGTAATATTTTTCTCCTTGATTAAAAGCTCTATCATATCAATGTAGGCATAATCTTCATCTTCGTTAATTGCAATGACATATTCAAAAGCTTCGATAGCTTTTTCTGTCAATCCCATACCACGAAAAGCACAACCTAAATTATACCATAAATGATGATTAAAAGGATACATATCAATCATGTGTTGAAAAAATATAATTCCTTCTTCATAAAATTGAGTAACATCAATACAATAATTTATTCTTCTGAGTGCTTCTTGTTCATCTGGATTGATGACAATACATTTCTTCAAATATTCAAAAACATGGTCATACCTTGATGTTTCTTCATAAATATCACTGATTTGCAAAAAGATGTCAACTAAATCCTCATTTTCTATAGTATTTTCTAACTTTTTTAGAATATCCAATGCTTCTTTGTATCGAGATTGTGCTGTTAAAATTTCTGCTTTTAAAATATAGGAACCAATATCAGTGGCATCAAGGCTTTGAATTAATTCAATTAATTCAAAAGCAGTTGCTGTATCTTTTAATTGAAAAGCCAAATTTGCTTTTCTTAAAATTAATGAAGGTGATTGTGGATGAATTTGTAATGCTTGCTCTGTTGCGTGCATAGCTTTATCATATTGGGCAATCTGTTCGTAATAATCAATAATGCTTTCAAAATCATCTTGATCAAAGAATGTTACCTTATTCTGTTTTACAGAATTTTCAAATTGCTGGATTAATTCTCTAATTTCATCCAAATTTTCAAATTCTTCGTTATCAAAATCAAAAAAATCCATAGATTTATACAAAGTTAAGTTTTAATTCTCACATTCAAAATAGAGCTTATTAATGAAAAATTACCAAATAGTTATACACATCTTTGCATTATTGTTTCTTAACAAAACATTTACCTACGCTCAAGATACTTTAGAAACAACTAAAAAACATCCAAAACTATATCAAATACAACAAAAATATTTGAATTGGGTGGATAAAAAAGATAAAGAAATGCCGTTTGCTTTACCCGTAATTGCTGGAAATAAGTATGACGGTGTTCAAATTGGTGCGGCAGTTATAAATTTAAGACAGCCAGTAAAAAATATAGACTTTTCTAGTGTTTTATTATATGGAACAAAAAGTAAAAAAGTAAATGGTATTGCTGATATTGCTTATTATATTGAACCTAAAAATGAAGTACTTAATAAAATTAAAATTGCTACAAATTTCAAATCTTTTAGCAATGCGATTAGTCCAAATAAATTAAAATATTATGCTCTAAAACCTGAATTGGAATTTCAATTATTTTCTAAAAAAAATAGCAAAATAACACACACCATCAATTTTAAATCTAATTTAATATTTGAGCAAGAAAAAGTGTATTTTAGTTTCAACCACAATGCCGACAGCACTTTAAAACGGTTTTATGCTAATAATTTAACTTATACTTTTGATTTTAAAAACAAAAATTATCCTTTCAATATTCAACTACAATTAGAACAATCCAAACAGCTTTTAAAACTTGGCATTGAAGCCAATGCTTTTATTCGTTATCAATTGAAAGATTACAATACAGGTTTACATGTACGTTTTTTTAGTGGTTCAATATTATATCAAAATAGTACATTTCGTCCTCGCTCTTTTCCAAATTATGGTTATACAATTAGTGGAACTACTGGCTTAAATGACTACAAATACAATAACTTTTATTTTGGCAGAAACGAAACCGAAGGTTTGTCCTCTAGACAAATTAGTGCAAATGATGGTTTTATGAAATTAACGACACCAGCGAATAAAAATTACCAAGAAGGTAGAACATTAAACTATTTATTAGCCATAAATATTGTTTTAGATTTTCCAATTCCACACATTCCAATTAAGTTATTTGCAGATTTTGGCTATGCTTCAGACAAGAAAATCCATACGATACAAAACCTACCTTTTAATAAATTTTATTACGATGCTGGTTTGATGTTTAGCTTTTTCAATAGAGGTTTAGAATTTTACATACCTTTTATTATGAATAAAGAAAGAGATACGCCAAAACGTCCAAAATTAGGACAAAGAATCTCATTTTTGGTTGATATGCAAAAATTGACTTTACATAAACAAATCAGAAAGATGCAATTTTAAACAATCTATTCCATTTGTTGTTTTAAGTTTGTGTCGCTCATATATTCAAGAAATAGCAAAATTTTTAAAAGCATTTTACTCGCATCAGGTTTATGTAGTGTGGTTTGGGGCATAATTGCTATAATCTATGCAGAGAATTGGTTTGAAAGCCTTGGACATGCTGAGCTTTTTCAAGCAATGGGTTTGTACGAATTGGCATTGGGCATTGCTTATTTTATGGCTTCAAATAATCCATTAAGAAATTGGCAAATTGTATTTATTGGTTTCATTATAAAAATCACACTATCCTTTGGCTATTTATATTATAGTTTAGTAAAAGTGGAACCTGATTTTATTTTCCAAATGATACTCATTACAGATTTGGTTTGGATTTTACCTTTTGCTTTTGTGCTTTACAATGCATATATACATGACCAATTATTAGACAATGAGATGATTGGCTTACAAGCTGCTTCACTGAATAGCATTATGCATACAATGAATACTAATAAGCAAAACAATTTATATAAGTTATCGAAACAACAGCCAGTTTTGTTGGTATTTCTAAGACATTTTGGTTGCTCGTTTTGTAGAGATACTTTAATGAGAATTGGTGAATTAAGAAAAGGTATTGAAGACAAGAAAATAAAAATTGTGTTAGTGAATATGTATGATAATGCAACAGCAGAAGACAATTTAAAAGAATATAATTTAGAAAATCTTGACTATATTGCTGACGAAGAATCTATTTTGTATAAAACATTTAAGTTGAGAAGAGCCACTTTTTCACAAATTTTTGGCATAAAAGTATTTATAAAAATGTTCAAAATATTTTTTACTAAAGGCACAACTTCTTCATTGACAGAACCAGCAGATTCTTTCCAAATGCCAGGAATATTTTTAATTAAAAATGGTACTATTATCCAACAATATAATTACACAAGTATTGCTGATACACCGCCAATATTAGAAATTATTGAAGATGCTACATTAATCCAATCCAATTAAGATTATTGAAATCTAGGGTGATGCATGATGAGTGATGTACGCAAATATTCTTGATCCAAATGCGTATAAATTTCAGTGGTGGTAATAGAAGCGTGTCCTAACATTTGTTGCACCGCACGTAAGTCTGCTCCACCTTCAATCAGGTGCGTAGCAAAAGAATGTCTAAAAGTATGCGGACTAATATTTTTTTGCAAATTTATCTTTTCTGCCAATTGTTTAATAATAATAAATACCATCACTCTTGTCAGTGGTTTTCCTCTCCTATTTAAAAATAAAAAATCTTGATACTGTTCTTCAATATTCAATTTATTTCGGATAAAATCCATATAAATTTGAATATGCTTTATCGCTTCTTGCCCAATTGGCACCAAACGTTCTTTATTGCCTTTGCCAATTACACGAATAAATTCTACATCAAAATAAATATGCGAAACACGAAGATTAATTAACTCTGCTACTCGTAAACCACAACTGTATAAGGTTTCAAGCATAGCTTTATTTCTTATATTTTCATCTTTAGATAAATCTAAAGCACCAATTAATTGCTCTATTTCATTAAATGACAAAGTATCTGGTAATTTTTTACTCAGTTTGGGCGTTTCTATTAAAGCACTTGGATTTTTATCTATATAATTATCTAAAACTAAATATTTAAAAAAAGACTTTATACCCGAAATAATACGAGCTTGACTTCTATCATTCAATCCTAAATCGTATAAAAATGCAACAAAATTTTCCAATAGCTTATAGTCAATCGCTTCAATTTTTAAGTCTAGATGATGAATTGCAATATATTGTTTCAACAATTGAACATCATGTAGATAAGCCTCGATAGAATTGGTCGATAAGGACTTTTCGATTTTCAAATGAGCCTGAAAATTACGAATATAAGATGACCAAAGTACATTATTATCCATCACATTAATGAAATTGTTGGAATTTTATCTAATTCATAACATTCAATTTCCAATTTCCTAATTGCATTTACATTGCGAGTTGCAATTTTAAATTTTTCAATGGCTGCATATTTATTTTTAGCTTCAATTTTCAAGACAATACTTGACATTTTTATATCTAAAACATTATCTATATAAGCATCTTCATCAATTTTCATTTGAATAACAACAAACTCCTTTATATAAATAAAATCAAAAAGTCTAAAAATATTAAATGGCATAATAATTTATATTAATTGTTTTGTTTAAGTTGAAGATATATATTTTTATGCTTTTAATACAAAATAAACACAACAAAAGTTATGATTGGTAGCAATTCGTTGGACTTAGACAACTCAATATACCATATAATTATGTCTTTTTCTGAAATAGGTTTACAAAAAATAATTAAAAAAACTATCCATTTAAGACAGCCTTTATTTTATTTTATTTTATTTTATTCTTTACTCCTACTGACTCACTATACTTGGAATTCCTTCGGTAGGCATTCCAAATTTTACAGCCAAATTGAAATACACTTTTGCTTTATTGGTATCACTTTCCATTAAATAATAATAACCTAGATTTTCATAAGCTGCAAAATTCAAGCTATCTTTCCTAATTAAATCAAAATTATAATTTAGTGATTTTTCTTTTAGACCCTGTTCATAATATATAGTCGAAATATTATTTATCAATGCTTGTTTGTGCCTATCCGTTGCAAATTGATAAGCTCTATAATAATAATTTTCTGAATTTATATATTCTTTTTTAGAATAATAAAGATCTCCTAAAAATTCTAACAAGCTTACATTCGTAGAATCAACAGAATAAGCTTTCTTAAAATATTTTTCAGCATTGGTAAAATCATTTTTCAAGAATAATAATTGTCCTAACTGTGTATTAATAAGCACATTCTCTTCATACACATGATTAGCATTTAATGCACATTGTATCCCTTTATTCAAATAACTAGTATCATTAGTTGCTTTAAAATTATCAATATAAATATTAGTAGCAATTCGCATACCTTCGTAAGAATTATGTAGTTTAGGAACATCTGTTTCAATTAAAGTTGACAAATTTTCCCAAGCTTTCGCCCTAATGAAAGAAGCTGTTGTTAATAGGACTACTATACAAACAAAAATCCCTTTGGTATAAATATTTTGTATTGGTAAAAAATGCGTTAATACAAATACAAAAAGCATAATAAACCAAGGCAATGCCATAAATACATATCTATCTGCAACAATTCCAGCAACTGCTGTTATAAAACCTGTAGCAAAGAAAATAAAGGATAAAAAACCTATACCTGAAATTAAGATAAAACGATTTTTTTTAGCTAAAAATAGCACACCGATTATAATAGACACAAATATTAAAAATAGAAAAAAAAGTTTCAAAGAAAATGCAGTATCTAATTGATAATAGTTGTAACCATAATAATAACACAACTTTATTGGCATTAAAATCTTTCCAATATAAATGAATATTACTTGTAAATATGTATAAATGCTAATTAAAAATCCTGTTAAATCAGCTACAGGATTTTCAGTAAATGTAGTAATTGCCAATTTACTATCATCTAAAATATCTATAGGTAAGAAATAATCAACGAGGCTTACTCTTAAAACAGAATAAGTAATAACATAAAAAGCAAAAATTCCTATTCCCCAAACCCAATCTCGCTTATTGAATTTAATAAAATTAAAACCAACTATGAATAATATAATTCCTAAGATATCAATTTTGGCAAAGGTTCCAAGTATAAAAAACAACCAACTGTAAACTAGATATTTAAACTTGTAATTATTATAACTTGCTTTTAAAAAAAAATATAAACTCCAAATGCCCAATAACATACTCAACAAACCATCTCTTGATTTTATATTGGCAACGACTTCAACAACTAAAGGGTGTACTGCAAATATACACACCATAAAAAAGGTTTCTAATTTATATTTTCCATTAAATAGTAATTGAAAAAGATAATGTGTTGAAAAAAGAATTAAAACAAAAATTACAACATTAATGATGTGTGCTATTTGAGGATTAATTGTACCTACAATAAAATATTCCAATGCAAATGTAAGCATACTAATTGGTCGATAATCTACCCTATTGTATCGCTGTGTAAAAACATTAAATATATCTGTAAACTGAAAAATTTTCCCTTCAATTCCTTCTTTAATTAAATCATCATCTAATGCAAAATCAAAATGAAAAGTTTGGGTATAAATCAACATTACCAATACTATATAAATGAATAAAATAATATATTTATTTGTATAGAATGATTGTTGCATAGAATATAAAATACAAAATAACTAATTAAAAATAAATATTATTTTAAACCTTTACAAAAAGCATTTACCCATTCCTCGATAAGTTGGTATTTTTTCAACAACTGAACCATCTTTAATTAAATATAATTCATTAAATCGCTCACACAACTCTCCAGCTTTACTGTGTCTAAAAAATATAGCATCTCCAATTTTTAACGATTGCTTCCCGTTATATACAAATGGCGTTTGGACTTCACCGCAACCTTCATTTTCTGTAATTTGTACACCTTCTGGTAAATATGGTTTAGGTTGTTTATCAATACCCACACTTCCGCTGGCTATATAACCACCACCCAAGCAAGTAAACATTCTATCTTTTGGCTGTCTGACAATTGGCAGTGCAAATCCAGCAGCTGGTAAATGCTTAAAATTATCATAGTAATCAAATAATACAGGCGAGAAAAAACCTGAACCAACTGTAATTTCAGTTACGCCATCTTCAACCTTATTCCATTCCATACTTCCTGTTCCTCCAGCATTTACAATTTCTAAAGTAGTACATTTTTGTTTAATGTATTCAATGACTTCTTTTCTTCTTTGTGTATATTCAGGTATGGATTTTTTCTTCAAAAATTTTATGGCAAAATTCTTAATTCCGTTTGCTGGATTCGTATCTCCAACTCCTGCAATCTGTGCCTCATAACCCATTAATGCAGTTAATTTTATATTTTTAAAATTCAACAACTGTGTTATATAAATTTTAGCATCACGAACATTAGCCAAAGAAGAACGAAAAACACCAAAATGCAAGCCTAAAAAATTTGAAGACATATCAATATCAATACAAATTGGTTGAATAACTTGTTCTTCTTCGGCAATAGAATTTATCAAACTTGCATGACTTATACAATCTGTCATTATGATAATTTTCTTTCCAGTTTTTGTAAGTTTACAAATATTTCTAATTTGATTATTATCTATAATTGGATAGCCTAACAAAATATCATCAAATCCTTGCTCTATTAAAAACAAAGCTTCAGCACCAGTAAATGACATAATACCTTGATATTTTTTATCTGTTTCAAAAATGCGTTTTAATGTCCATATATTACGAATAGATTTTGATGCTACGCGAATGTTTTTATTACCAGCACGTTCAGCTATTGCTTTAATATTTTTATCTAAGAAATCGACATCTACAAAAGCTAATGGTAAAGTTTCATTTTTAATTGCCGTATTGTAATAGTTATAATCGTGATTCATTTAGTATTTATTTTTAAGATACACAAAGATAATAAGCTTCATCTAATATTCTATAAATAGCAAGAAACAATAGAAAACTTTTATCTTTATCCTTGATGCCTTTGATTAGAAATATATTATTTATTCTAGCTGTAATTATAAGTGGCTACACATATAGTCAAGCAATTAAAGATGTATCTCAATTATCTAATCTAAGAATTAAATACTTTGCCGCAACTGATAATAATTTTAGTTTGGATACCAATTTTGTATTTCCGAATAGTATCGTTATTAGAAATATAAATGGCATCTTACTTTCTCCAGAAACAGACTATCAATATGATATGAATACCGGAAATATACTTATCAATTCGAGTGTTACCGATTCATTTTATGTTACTTATAGAATATTTAATACCAATTTACCAACAAATTTTACACATAAGAAATTCCAATCATCTTATTATATTGATTCTTTAGACGTGTTTTTTAAACAATACCAAAAATATCAACCAAAACAAATAAATCAAATTGATTTTTTAGATTTTGGAGGTTTGCAATATAGTGGAAACTTTTCTCGTGGCGTTCAATTTGGTTCTAATCAAGATTTAAGTTTAAATTCTAATCTAGACCTAAGATTATCTGGAAAAATTGGCAATGATATAGAAATAATTGCTGCTCTTTCCGATCAAAATATACCTTTACAACCAGATGGCACCACACAACAATTACAAGATTTTGACAAAATTTATATACAAATCAACAAAGAGCCACACCGTATAATCGCTGGTGATTTTAATCAAAAATCAAGTAATAATTCCTATTTTTTACGTTTCTCCAAACAACTACAAGGTATTAGCTATGCCAATTCTTTCAAATTTAAGAAAAATATGCAACTCAATACCAATACAGCTTTTGCAGTTGCCAGAGGAAAATTTGCCAGAAATACATTTTATGGCCAAGAAGGCAATCAAGGACCATATCGCTTGTTGGGCAATAACAACGAAAGTTATATTATTATTTTAGCAGGAAGTGAAAAAGTATATATCAATGGAAACTTACTAACCAGAGGCGAAACCAATGATTATATCATTGATTATAATTCAGGCGAGATAATTTTTATGCCTAGATTTTTAATTACAAAAGACTCAAGAATTGTAGTAGAATTTGAGTACTCTGATAAAAATTATTTCAGAACAACCATTCACAATGCTATTGATTTTAAATATAAAAATTTTAAAATATACACCGAAGTTTATAGTGAGCAAGATGCTAAAAACAAACCTATTTTAAATGACTTAAACGATAGTGCCAAAACATTTTTGGCAAGTATCGGAAATAATATCAGTAATGCATTTTTTGATGGCTTTAAGCCAACTAACTATGACGAAACTACGATTCAATATCGACTAATAGATACAACTATTGGATTAAATCATTATGATACTGTTTTTATTTATGCACCAACTAATAATGGCAATTTATATAAAGTCAATTTTTCGTTTGTAGGCACAAATAAAGGTAATTACAAAACATCAAAAAACTCCAATAACTTGCGTGTGTATGAATGGGTACCACCAATTGATGGTATGCCTCAAGGTTCCTATGAACCTGTTATTTTATTAGTTACGCCTAAAACACAATTAATGACAGTTTCGGGTATGCAATATGATTATAAAAATATGTATATCAAATCTGAATTTGCTTTTTCTCAAAAAGATATGAATACCTTTTCTGATATAGACAACAAAGCAAGTAAAGGTTATGCAACCAATTTAGAATTAGGTAGAAATGATACTATAAAAAACAACAATAACCAACTTAAAACGACTATAAAATATGAATTTAAGCAAGCCAACTTTAGACAGATAGAGCCTTATAGAAACACTGAATTTACAAGAGATTGGAATTTAAACGATATTAATTCTAATTTCAATGAACATCTTATTGGCTTTCAAGAAACTTATAATAATTCAAAAATAAACTTGAAAGCTAGTTATCGTTTTACCTCGCTCATCAGACAGAAAAATTATCAAGGTTTTGAAAGTCAAATTCCAATTACTTGGAATTATAAAAACATTGAATTAAATGCAGATTTCAAGCATTTAAGTACAAAAGATACAACTCTATCTACTTCATTTTTTAGACCAAACATTCAAATGGCTTATGCGATTCAGAAAGCAAAAGGTTTAAAATTTGGCATTAATTATTTACAAGAAAATAACCGTATTCAAAATATAATAGCGGATACATTAAGCAACAATAGTTTTAAATTTAATATAGCTGGATTAAATATTTCACTACCAGATTCAAACAAATGGAGTTTTAATTTAGATTATAAATTTAGAAATGATTTTAATGGTTTAAATAATCAAATGCATATACAATCCTTTGCAAATTTGATTGATTTTAAAGGGAGTGCCAACGCTATTAAAAATCAACACCTCAATTGGAGTTTTACTTATCGTGATTTAAAAGTACTAGATTCCGTATTAGCGAAAACACCATCTGAAAGAACCTACTTAGGAAGAATTGAATATGGTAATCGCTTTTTCAAAACTGCATTACGTAGTAATTTTATTTATGAATTGGGTGGCGGACAAGAACGTATTCGGCAATTTACTTATTTACAAGTTCAATCAGGACAAGGTTATTACAAATGGATAGATGAAAATCAAAACGGCATCAAGGAATTGAATGAATTTGTGCAATCACAGTTTAGCGATAGTGCACAATACATCAAAGTATATACTGACTTAAATGAATACATCAGAGCGTACACCACTTCATATACTCAGACAATTAATTTAACACCCAAAGCTGTTTGGTTTAATGAAAGTGGAATTAAAAAATTTATCAGTAAATTTCAAATAGTATCCTTCCTAAATATCAGCAGAAAAACATTAAAAGACAAACATGTTAAGCCTTTTAATCCATTTATAATGAATAGTAAGGATAGTAATATTGTAAACCTAAATTCAAACATTAGAAATACGATTGCGTTCAATACCGGCGACCCAACCTATTACGTAGCTTATAGTAATCAAATACTCAATGAAAAATTACTTTTAGTAAACGGATATGATACAAGAAAAAAAGTGGAACACCTAATTGATGGATATTACAATATAAAAACGGCTTATACTTTAAATTATAAACTCCTTTTTAGTAAACAATCTTATATTTCAGATTTCTTTAGCAATAACAACTTGCATTTGAATATTTATGTTGTAGAACCAAAATTCTCTTATAATTTTAAAACTATGATAAGAACTTCCCTATCGTATGGTTTTTTATATAAACAAAACAGCCCACAATTTGGAAACGAAAAAATGATATCCAATAAATTAGAAACCGAATTTAGATATAGCAAAGCAGGAAAAAATACACTTACCACAAAATTTTCTTTAATATTAGTGAATTACAATTCTGAAACAGCATCTACTAAAAGCTATACCATTTTAGAAGGTTTACAAAAAGGCAAAAACTATATTTGGAACATGGAATATTCTAGATTTATAGGCTCAAATTTAGAATTACTCTTAGTTTATGAAGGTCGAAAAACTGGCACTGCAAAAGTTGTAAATACAGGCAGAGCACAATTGAGAGCAATATTTTAATTGAAAACAACTCCATAATAGTGAGATATTATTTTAAAAACTGTTTAGCTTATAAAATCTAAAAAATCATTTATATTTCTTAAAATACAGTTAAAACCAACAAAACTTTAAATTATAGCTAACTAAATTTGGTTATTTAGTCTTTTTTTTTTATATTTGAAAACTAACGAATATTAACCACAAACCATAAATCATTTTTATAACTAAAAAAACTAATTATAAAATGAAATTAAAAGCAAGTAAGTTATTATTAATCATAGCATTTACCTTATTTTCAGCACAAAATATAAAAGCAAGCAACCCATTTTTTGACGCTCTCGGAAAGTTGTGTTTAGAAAATAAAATCGACCTTGAAAAAATAAAAACCTTCTTCTCAGATAAAAACATCAATTTAAACGAAGCATTTGACCCTCAATTATATATCAATATCTTTAATTGGAGAAATGCACCATACCGTTTAGGTGGCAAAACCCAAAAAGGCATTGATTGTTCTAATTATGTTTTCCAACTAAATTCAGAATGTCAAAGCGATTATGCTACTTCTTATCAATTAGCAAAGATTACTAACTATATTGACCCTTCCGATTTACAAGAAGGTGACTTAGTTTTTTTTAATGTAAATGGTGGTGGAATTTCACACGTAGGTATCTATTTACAAGATGGAAAATTTACACACTCTTCTTCGTCCAACGGTGTTATCATCAGCAGTATGGATGAACCTTATTGGTCTAAAAGGTTTTGCAGAGCAGGAAGAATTTCTTCTAACAAATAAATATGATAGAAATTTATCACAACAACAGATGTAGTAAAAGCCGATGTGCTTTAGATTTCCTAAACGATAAAGCCGTTGATTTTAAAGTTATAGAATATTTAAAAGATGCTCCAAGCATTGAGACTATACAATCTTTATTAAAAAAACTAAATATTCCTGCACACGATTTAATCCGAAAAAGTGAAGCGATTTATTTTGAAAAATATAAAGGTAAAAATTTAAGTGAAACAGAATGGATTCAAGCGATGCATGAAAATCCAATTTTGATAGAAAGACCTATTGTTATCAAAGGCAATAAAGCCATCATTGCACGTCCACCAGAAAAAGTATTAGAATTATTCTCAGGAATCAATTAACCTCTGCTTTTTTTACATTTTTCTCGTTTTTAATTTTAATAAATGAACAATTTTAAGCCTTGTTACTAAAATAATTGAATATATCCATAGCTTAATTTTATCTTTGCGTAACTCAACAAAAATATCATGCAAATTCATACTTTTAGAGAAAGACACATCGGAACTTCTGCAAAAGAAACAGAAGAAATGTTATCAATTATTGGCGTTCCATCGGTAGATGCATTAATCGAAAAAACGATACCACAACACATTAAAATCAATCACGAAATTACTGTCGGGAAAGCAATGTCTGAATATGAATATTTGAGTTTCATAAAAGCAAAAGCAACAGAAAATAAAATATATAATAACTTTATTGGAATGGGTTATTATGGCACACTAACACCAACTGTAATTTTAAGAAATATATTTGAAAATCCAGGTTGGTACACACAATATACGCCCTATCAAGCAGAAATTTCTCAAGGAAGATTAGAAGCATTATTGAATTACCAAACAATGGTTTCTGAATTAACAGGAATGCCAATTGCGAATGCTTCTCTATTAGATGAAGCCACTGCTGCTGCTGAATCTATGCACTTACTACATGAAGTAAGAAGTAAAGTAAAAAATGCACCTACTGCCAATAAAATTTTCATTGATCAAAATACATTTCCTCAAACAATTGATGTCGTAAAAGGAAGAGCATTACCTTTAAATATCGAAGTCGTAGTTGGCGATTATACCAACTTCACACCTACTCAAGAATATTTTTCTGCTATTGTACAATATCCAGCAGCAGATGGTGTGGTGAATGATTTTACAGAATTTTTCCAAAAATGTAAAGCTTCAAATATTTTCACAACAGTTATTGCAGATATTTTAAGTTTAGCAATATTAACACCGCCAGCAGAATTTGGTGCTGATATTGTTGTAGGTTCAACTCAAAGATTTGGTGTACCTATGGGATTCGGTGGTCCACACGCTGCTTATTTTGCTTGTAAAGAAGAATTTGTACGATTAATGCCTGGAAGATTAATTGGTGTTTCTGTAGATAAACATGGCAATAGAGCTTTGCGTATGGCATTACAAACTAGAGAACAACACATCAAACGAGAAAAAGCAACCTCAAATATTTGTACTGCTCAGGCTCTACTAGCAATTATGGCTGGAATGTATGCCGTTTATCATGGAAATGATGGCATTAAAAATATTGCTCAAGAGATTCATAACAAAGCCAATGCATTAGCACAAACGCTTACCAAATTAGGTTTTAGTATTCAACATCAACATTATTTTGATACAATAAGTGTTGTAATTGAAGATGCTGATAAGTTAAAATCAATAGCATTAAATCATCAAACCAATTTATGGTATAATAACAATACTGTTCAAATTACAATTGACGAAACAACCACTAACCAACAATTACAATTAGTTGCTGATATTTTTGCTAATTATAAAGGTATTGCCTCTAGCGAAGTAATAGTTATTGAAGCTTCATCAATCCCAGCAAGTTTACAAAGAAAAATGGACTGTTTAACACATCCTATTTTCAATAAATATCACTCAGAGCATGAAATGCTTAGATATATCAAAAGATTGGAAAATAAAGATTTATCGCTTTGTCATTCAATGATATCATTAGGAAGTTGTACTATGAAATTGAATGCAACATCAGAAATGATGCCATTAAGTTTGCCAGAATTTGCTAATATTCACCCATTTGTACCTAAAAACCAAGCACAAGGTTATTTAAGCATCATTCAAGAATTAGAAAACTATTTAGCACAAATTACAGGATTTTCGGCATGTTCATTACAACCTAACTCAGGTGCACAAGGTGAATATGCGGGCTTGATGGTTATTAGAGCTTATCACGTAGCTCATAATCAGACACAAAGAACAACTGCAATAATTCCTGCATCTGCTCACGGAACAAATCCAGCTAGTGCGGTAATGGCTGGAATGGATGTAGTTGTCGTAAAAACTGATGAAAGCGGCAATATAGATGTTGAAGATTTAAAATTAAAAGTAGAAAAACATAAAGACACACTTTCTTGTTTAATGGTAACTTATCCATCAACACATGGCGTTTTTGAACCTACTATAAAAGATATTTGTCAAATTATACATGATAATGGTGGTTTAGTTTATATGGATGGTGCAAATATGAATGCACAGGTTGGTTTAACTTCTCCAGCAACAATTGGTGCAGATGTGAACCACATCAACTTACATAAAACCTTTGCAATTCCACACGGTGGCGGTGGTCCAGGAATGGGACCAATCTGTGTGAACGATAAATTAACACCGTATTTACCAAAACATGTTATCGTTGAAACTGGCGGAACTGAAGGTATTGCAGCAATCAGTGCAGCTCCTTATGGTAGTGCTTCTATCCTATTAATATCTTATGCATACATCAAAATGTTAGGTCAAAATGGTATAAAAGATGCCACGAAATATGCTATTCTGAATGCAAACTATATGAAAAAAAGATTAGAAACACATTTTCCAATCTTATATACTGGCGAAAATGGCAGCGTTGCTCACGAGTTTATCATTGATTTAAGACCATTAAAAAAAGATTCAAATATTGATGCCGTTGATGTTGCAAAACGTTTAATGGATTATAATTTCCACGCTCCAACAGTAGCATTTCCTGTTCCTGGCACTTTAATGATAGAACCAACAGAAAGTGAAAACAAGGATGAATTAGACCGCTTTTGCGATGCTATGATTTCTATAAGACAAGAAATTGAGGATATTATTAATGGAAAAACTACTAAAGAAGACAACCCAATTATAAATGCACCACACACGATGTTTGAAGCTACTAAAACGACTTGGGAACATCCATATAGTAGAGAACAAGCAGCATTCCCATTACAATATGTAAAAGAGAATAAATTTTGGGCTTCTGTTGGTAAAGTTGATAATACTTATGGCGACAGAAACTTAGTTTGTACTTGTCCACCAATGGAAGATTATATGTAATATAATAATGCTTTTTGGTTAAATTATTAGCTTATATTTTATAAGTTCAAATGATTTTTATAATAACCATTAATAACTTAGCAAACGCTTTGTATAATATTTTATTATTAAAATATAATTTCAATAGATAGTATCTATGGCCTAAAAACAAGATATTAGAATACAAGTATAATACTGAAAAATAAAGCAGAACTCCGTCAAATAAAATGCTAAGAATTTTATAATAGTTCGTTATAAAAATGAATATAGTTTACTAGAATTAGTACACTACATTACAAAAACCAAGACATCAATTAATTATTATCAGAAAACTACTTGTAAAAAATAAGCTTTTTGAGCATTTAATTAGTATTTATACTAAAATAAACAACAGGAATCCTTTAAAAAAAACATCACAGGGCTTTAAATAAAAACGGCTACCAAAAGGTAGCCGTTTATTATTAAAGTTGAAGTATATTATTTTTCTCCACCTTCCATTTTTGCTTTCAATTCAGCTAAAGCACCTAAATCTCCTAATGTAGATTTTTCTACTTTGCTATTAACATCTTTCAAAGCATCTTTTTGTTTTTTAGTTTCTTTACGCTTCTCGCCATCTACTTTTCTCTTTTCTTCTAATTTTTCATCTTCGATAACTCGAGTATGAGAAACAATAATACGCTTATCATCTCTTTCAAACTCTAAAACTTTGAAATTTAAAACCTCATCAACATCTGCTAACTTACCATCTTCTTTTTTGATATGACGAGTTGGAGCAAATGCTTCGATACCATAAGGTAATTGAACGATAGCACCTTTATCCTCTCTTTTTAAAACAGTAGCTTCGTGTACTGAACCAACTGGAAAAAGTTTTTCAAAAGTATCCCAAGGATCTTCTTCCAATTGCTTATGTCCTAATACGATTTTTCTATTATCAGAATCAATTTCTAAAATAGTAACATCTAATTCGCTACCAACTGATGTGTATTCATTTGGATGATTATAACGTTTAGTCCAAGATAAATCACTGATATGAATCATACCACCTACAATATCATCTAACTCAACGAATACACCATACGGTGTGATATTTTTTACAACACCTTTATGTCTTGTACCAACTGCATATTTAGTTGTGATGTTTTTCCATGGATCTTCTTCCATTTGTTTTAAACTCACAGACATTTTTCTTTCATCTTTGTCAATTGTAACAACCAAAGCTTCATGCTCGTCTCCTAATTTGAAGAAATCTCTTGAATTGATTGGTTGGTTACCCCAAGATATTTCAGATACGTGGATTAAACCTTCAACACCTGGCACGATTTCTAAGAAAGCACCATAATCTTCAATATTTACGATTTTACCTTTTACTTTGCTTCCTTCAACAATACCTTCTGGTAAATTATCCCAAGGATGTGCTTGTAATTGTTTTAAGCCCAATGAAATACGTTTTTTGTTTTCATCATACTCAATAACCACCACTTGGATTTTTTGATCCATTTGTAACACTTCACTTGGATGATTGATTCTACCCCAAGAAATATCAGTAATATACAATAAACCATCAATACCACCTAAGTCGATGAATGCTCCGAAATCTGTAATATTTTTGATTGTACCTTCTAATACCTGACCTTTTTCTAATTTACCGATAATTTCTAATCTTTGAGATTCAATATCAGATTCAATTAAAGCTTTGTGAGAAACTACGGCGTTTTTAATTGCTTCATTGATTTTCACAACTTTAAACTCCATCATTTTACCAACAAATTGGTCATAATCAGTAATTGGTTTAATATCAATTTGAGAACCTGGCAAGAAAGTTTCCATACCAAATAAATCAACGATTAAACCACCTTTTGTTTTACTAATTACTTTACCTTTAACAATCTCATCAGTGTCTTTAGCTTTCTTAATTCTTTCCCAAGCATCAACTAATTTAGCTTTTTTACGAGAAAGGATAAGATTTCCTTTTTTGTTTTCTTTGTTTTCAACAAATACTAAAACCTCGTCTCCAACTTTAATGTCTGGCATATCCTTGAATTCACTTCTAGGAACTAAACCATCACTTTTGAAACCAACATTTAATACAATATCAGAGTCTGTAACTGCACTAACTGTTGCTGTAATAATTTCGTTGTTTTCGATTTGATTGAACGTGTTGTCGTACAATTGTTCTAATTGAGCAGCTTCTTCTTTAGAATAACGATTAGCACCTCGTTTGTTGATGTTCCAATCAAATTCTTTTTGAACTACTTCACTTTTGATATCCTCTAAATTAAGGTCTTCAACTTCTACGACTTCTTTGTTTCTTGCTACCAATTCGGCGTCGATTTCCAAATTTGGATTTTCTTTTTCTGTTGTCAAATCTTGACTTTTTAAATGGTTAAAAAATAAATTAAATCTTCCAATTTCATAACTAAATATAAAATAGGACTGCAAAGTTAATCATTTTTACAATAAAAAAAGACATATCAATATTAATTAATATGCCTTTAACCATTTTTTTTATTCCAATTTATCTAATCAAAGATTGATAAGTTGTTGGCGTTTTTTGAACTAATAAAATTTCTTTTCCTGCAGAATTTTGCACAATCGTAGCCTCATTATAATGTCTGAGTGTTAAAATACTCAAATCCTCTTGAATTTCGATTTGGAAATTATCTTGTAAAAACTTCATCAATCTTGTAATTTTATCTCCTTGATTATCCACAACAGCTTCAAAAGAAATAGCTTCTTGTTGCATCATATTCAATTTTAAATTCACTTTAGAGAATGCTCTAAATATTGAAGCTAAAACATCTTCTTGAATAAATGAAAAATCTTTAGTCGTTAAAGTTAATAAGGCTTGATTTTTTTTCACAATTCTAATTGGAGGCAAGCTTTTTTGGTCTTCTTTTCCAACAATAGTACCAACTCCTTCTGGATTTATAAACGAACGTACATGTAGTGGAATGTTTTTATTTTGCAATGGCTTAATTGTTTTTGGATGAATTACAGTAGCACCATAAAATGTCATTTCAACAGCTTCATTATAAGAAATTTGTTCTAAGAAAACTGCATCTGAAAAAATTCTAGGGTCACCATTCATTACGCCTGGCACATCTTTCCAAATTGTTTGATTTTCAGCATTCAAAAGATTTGCAAAAATTGCAGCAGTATAATCTGAACCTTCACGACCTAAAGTAGTTGTTTGACTATCTGAAGTGCTTCCTAAAAATCCTTGTGTAACAACAATACTTCCTTTTACCATAGGAACAACTTTTGTAGCCACCAACTCTCCAGTTTTTACCCAATCCACAACTGCTTCACGATATGTACTATCCGTTTTAATAATTTCACGAACATCTAACCAATTATTATCAATTCCTGCTTCTTTTAAATATGCAGAAAGAATAATTGATGAAAGTAACTCACCCTGAGAGACAATTTGGTCATAAATATGATTATAATTATCTGATGGTGTTGCATCAAATCTTTGTTCAATTTCAGAAAATACTTTTTCCAAATGTGTATATACTGGATTGTCAGAATTAAATAATCCTGCACAAATTTCCAAATGATTTTTCTTTACAGGCTCTAGTGTATTTTTTCCACCTTTAGATGCATCAAAATAAGCTGCAACCACTTCTTCTAAAGCATTGGTTGTTTTTCCAACAGCTGAAACAACAACTAAAGTATTTTTATCGCCATATTTTTGAATAATTGAAGCTACATTTTTTATTCCTGCGGCATCTCTTACCGATGCACCTCCAAATTTAAAAACTCTCATATTTTATTTATTTAGCGGTGCAAATTTAGTAAAAAAAACGTTTTTTGTTATATTTGACAAAAAATTAAATTTATGTCAAATAAAGACCGCTTAGTTACATTAGATGAATTTATAATTGAACAACAAAATAAAATTGAAGATGCTACAGGCGAACTGTCTGGATTGCTAAGAGATATAGGCTTAGCGGCTAAAATTGTCAATCGTGATTTAAGAAAAGCTGGTTTGGTGGATAATATCTTAGGAGATGCTGAAAAAACAAATATCCAAGGCGAAGAAGTCAAGAAACTAGACGAATTTGCAAACACCATTCTTACAAAAACTTTACAAAATAGTGGAGAATGTGCAGGAATTGCTTCTGAAGAAGAAGACGAAATTGTTGTGATTGAGAATAGAAAAAGAGCTAAATATGTAGTACTTTTTGACCCTTTAGATGGTTCAAGTAATATTGATGTCAATGCTACAGTTGGCACTATATTTTCAGTTTTTAAAAGAGTTACTAAACTTGGAGAAAACTGTACTTTAGAAGATTTTTTACAAGCAGGCGAAAAACAAGCGGCAGCGGGTTATGTCATTTATGGCTCATCAACGATGTTAGTTTATACAACCGGTGATGGTGTTAATGGCTTTACCTTAGAACCTTCAATTGGTGAATTTTGTTTATCGCATCCAAATATCAAAACTAAAAAACATGCTTTAACTTATTCTGTAAATCAAGCAAATTATCATTCATTTTCTGAAAACATTAGAAAATATATTGACTACTGCATGTCTTCAGATGGTAATAAAAAACTATATTCACTTAGGTATATTGGTTCTATGGTGGCTGATTTTCATAGAAATTTAATTAAAGGTGGTATTTACATGTATCCTGCCACCCAAAAAGATAAAAATGGGAAATTGAGATTAATGTATGAATGTAATCCATTAAGTTTTGTTCAAGAACAAGCTGGAGGAAAAGGCACAGATGGGGTAAGGAGAATTTTGGAAATTATCCCAACAGAAATACATCAAAGAACACCCATTTTTGTTGGTTCTAAAGAAATGGTGGAGCATATTTTGGAAAATCAATGAAATTTTAAGCAATAAACTATGGAATTATATATCAAAGAAGTTGGTAATAAAGGTAGAGGAGTTTTCTGTACTGAAGATTTAGAAGAAGGTGATGAAATTGAAATTTGCCCTGTAATTGTTTGTCCTCCAAAAGATACCAAACACCTCAATAAAACAACATTGTACCATTATTATTTTATTTGGGGCGAAGATGGCAAAAGTGCTGGTATTGTTCTTGGATACGGTGCAATGTATAACCATAACTATAGCCCAAATGCTAGATACGAAGCCTATTACGATGATAATATCTTTAAAGTTATTGCTCGTAAAAAAATTCCTGCTAATACTGAAATCACAATTAACTACAATTACTATCCTGAAGACCAAACAAAACTTTGGTTTGATGTTGAATAGTAAGTAACTTTCACTTTTGTAAATTAAATATTATAATATAAATTTTTAATTAATTATATTATGAATTTATCTATTATTTAAGTTAGAGCTAATCAAAGAAAATTTACAGCAAAACTTTTAATTCTCTTCAAAACATATACATTTACACTATATTATAAATTAATTCTCAATCTCTTGCTAATGCCCTCAACTGATAATAAAAAATCAATAATACCTCCGATTTTGCTCATTCTAATTGGATTTGTTTTGATATACCAATTTAAAGTAAGAATTATTGACTAAAGGCAAAATAGACGTAAAAATAGAAGCTGCAGCAACTATTATGCCTGCAGCTTATAAAGTATATGCTAACGAAAATGCTTTAGCTGGCAAATACAATCTTTTTAAAATATTGGTTACCAATTCTGGTAATCATAAGATGAATAACATAGCTGTTTCTTACGAAATACCAGGCTATATTCCAATAACAGAAATAAAAAAAAATCCTGAAATAGCACCAGGACAATCTGTCGTGGTTTTTTGTTTTCCTAAATTTAATCCAGATATCATCAATAAAAACTCAAGTTCAAAAGAAACTGTAAATATTAAAATAAATGGTACAAATATTAAACCATTAACTAGAACCTTTGCCATTGATATAAAAAGCAGAAATGAATTTCAATACACTTCCATTCCTTTAAATCAAATCAAATCCTATGCAGACCATTTTGACAATGCTGATTTATTAGCTTGTTTTGTAACACCTGACGATCCAATCATCAGGTATTATACCCAACAAATTCAAGAGAAAATATTAAAAGGGGAAGCAACCGAAGCTACAAACACACTTAAAGAAGGTGTTCGGTTTTTAAAAGGTATTTATAATGCTACTTTATTAAGTTACACTGTATATAGTGGTACTTCTGGCTTACCTACATTTGAAAATAGCGTTAGCTCTATGGTACAAACCATTCGTATTCCAAGAGAGGTTGTAACTGGCTAGACTGGATTGTGCATAGAATTATCATTATTATATACAAGTGTTATGATGAATGCAGGTCTTAATCCTGTTATTTTCTTAGTACCTAGACATGCTTTCCCAGGACTTATTATAGATAATCACTATGTAGCAATCGAAGCAACTGGAATAGGCAGAGAAGGATTAGGTAAAATAATATTTGCTGATGAAGCTATACAAGTTGGATTAGTAAATACACAACGATTTTTTCAAAATGCTCAATCAGAAGATGGTGGCTATAAAACTCTTCGTATTCGTGATTTAGTTGCTAAAGGTGTATTGCCTATGGAATTAAAAGACGATGTTTTCTCAGACAAAAAACAGATGAAATCGCCCAAACTTTTATTTCAGATAATAATTTAACTCAACAATCAGCAGGAACAACAACTAACTTTAGTCGTTTTGACAATGGCAGCATGTCATTTTATATTTCCTAATGATTGGCAAGAAATGAGTTGTTCTGAAAATATTATGTTGCAAAATATAAGCACTCTGGAAATAAATCTACTTATTCTACATTAAGAATTTTTGGATTTATTGGAAACTATACGCCTGATCATATTATGAAACAAATAAAATTGATAATGTTTGACAAACAGGATATGGAATATAAAAATATGGGTCAGAAAAATAGCTTCACGATATTTAAGGGTACGGTTAAAAAATCCGACAAAAAATATGATTGGATTGGAGCTTTTAAAAGCGATGGACAAACAACATCAGACATTACTGTTTCTCTACCAATAGAAAATGGCAATGCTAATTTGAATATTTTCAACGCAATTATAAATTCGTTAAAATGAAAAACAATCTCCTAATTTATAAATCTATAGTCATAGTGAGTTTAATATTGATTTCACTTTTTTCTAATGCTCAAGCAGTCCAAGATGAAACTGAAAGTCAAACTACGACAACCTAATCTCCACAACAATTAAATAAACCACATACAAATAAAATCAGTAATGAGTATAAAATTACCATTGATGAACAAGGAAATGCAAGTATAATAGACAGATTTACATTAGACTCAGATACATGGAATAAAAGGGAAACGTCTGGCACATTTGATCCTAAACAAACAAAACAAAAGATTATTAAATCTGTCCCAAGACTCTATATTACAAGTATAGACTATTTGAAAAATCCAGCTAATTATACAGATGAATTTCATATAAAAGGAATTGGTGCTGCACAAATTGATGAAGATGGAAAATGGAAAACATACATTGGAGAAGTACCTCCCAATACGATGAATCTTGGTGGAAAAGTTTTCAATTTTAGAATTCCAATCTTTATCAATAATGATACGATTTGGCAAATTCAAAATATAAAATTACCAAAGACTGCTAAAGATGTAAAAATTGAAAAAGATAGTTTTAATAATTCTTGGATTAGCTATTCTCTTAAAGCTAATTGGAAAAAAAATGTAATGCTCATCTTGGGTGTTCTATTCGTTCTAATAGGCATTATTTGTCTTTATAACAGAAAAACAAGTTAAAGAAAAGTTTGCCCATAGTATATTTTTATTTCCAATCTTCAGGATTGAAAAATAAAAATTTGTAATTTCTTATAGTAATAGTTAATTTTGTATTCTATTCTATAAAAAAATAAAATTCAATATTATGATAATTCCTAAAAAAGTAGAAGCCGTTTTAAACCAACATTTAGAAATGGAAGCAAATGCAGTATTTAATTACCTTGCAGTAGCATCTTGGTGTGAAAGAGTTGGTTTAGAAGGTTGTGCTAAATTTTACAGAGACCAATCAGATGAAGAGCATACACATTTTATGAAGTTTTTTGACTATATAAATGATGTTGGAGAACATGCTATTGTTCCAGCGGTCAAACAGCCTAAAAGTAAATTCAAAAATATCAAAGAAGTTTGTGAATATTCATTAAAAGGTGAACAAGCAGTAACCAAATCCATCTATCATATTATAAAAGTAGCAGAGGAAGAAGGCGACAAAGCAACTATTGATTTTTTAAGATTTTTTGTTGATGAGCAACGTGAAGAAGAAGTGCAATTCAAACGAATAATAGATAGAATAAATTTGATTGGTGATGGTCCTCAAAGTTTGTATTATATTGATAAAGAATTTGAAAAAATCCTCAATCAAAAAGTTAAAAATGCTGCAAAGGAAAAGAATGCAGGATAATTTTCTTAACAATGTCCTCTTTAACTAAAATTCTGTTCTGTGTAAATGTCTGCTGCTGAAAACAATGCCCACCTAATAAAATCTATTGCAAAAGAATTGGGTTTTAGTTATTGTGGAATCAGTAAAGCTGCTTATTTGGAAGACCAAGCTCCTGTCTTAGAAAGTTGGTTAAAAAACAATTACAATGGCAAATTAGGGTACATGGAAAATAATTTCGATGTACGATTAAATCCTAAATTACTTGTTGATGATGCGAAAATAGTTGTTTCCTTAATGTATAATTATTATACAAATACAAAATTAGAACATGACGAATATAAAATTTCTAAATATGCTTATGGCAAAGATTATCACGATGTCATCAAACAGAAATTGTGGCTATTTTTAGATCGTTTAAAAGAGAAAATTGGTAACATTAACGGTAGAGGATTTACAGACTCCGCTCCTATTTTAGAAGGTGTTTGGGCAAAAAAATCAGGATTAGGTTGGATTGGCAAACACAGTATTTTAATTACAAAATCACAAGGTTCATATTTTTTTTTGGCTGAATTAGTATTGGATATTGAAGCCGAAATAGATATTCCATTAGATAAAGATTATTGTGGTACGTGTACTGCTTGTATAGACGCTTGTCCAACAAATGCAATTTTAGATTCTGGAGTTATAAATGCCTCAAAATGCATATCCTACTTGACTATCGAACTAAAAGACGAAATTATTCCTAACGAGTTTAAAAATCAGATGGAAAATTATATTTTTGGATGTGATATTTGTCAAGAAGTTTGTCCTTGGAATCGTTTTTCAATCGTACATCAAGAACCTGAATTTATTCCAAAAGAAGCATTATTGAAAATGAAGAAAGAAGATTGGGAAGACATTACTGAAGAAATTTTTAAAGAAATTTTTAAAGGATCTCCAGTAAAAAGAACTAAATTTAAAGGCTTAACTAGAAATATCAACTTTATAAAAGACAACCTATGAAAATAAAAATTTGCGGCATGAGAGAACCTGACAATATTAGGCAAATTGCTGCTTTACAACCTGATTTTTTGGGTTTTATTTTCTATGAAAAATCAAAAAGATTTATAAGTATTGAAGAATTTTTATTGCTCAAAACTGATTTTATTGGAATTAATAAAGTGGCAGTTTTTGTAAATGAAAGCATTAAAAATATTATAAGAATTGCAACATTAGGCAACTTTAAATACTTACAATTACATGGTGATGAAGCACCTGAGTTTTGTGAAGAATTAAAATATTTGGATTTTAAAATCATTAAAGCATTTGGCATCAATGAACAATTTGATTTTCATAGATTAAATGAATATGTGGCTGTTTGTGATTATTTTTTATTTGACACACAATGTAATAAATATGGAGGTAGTGGCAAAAAATTTGATTGGAATTTATTAGATAAATATAAGCTCCAAACACCAATATTTCTTTCAGGTGGATTAGAAGTTTCAGATATTGAAACTGTCAAAAACTTAAGCAATCAATTACCTTATTGCTTAGATTTCAACAGCAAATTGGAAGAAAAACCAGGATTGAAGAATATAGATAAAGCTGCACAAGCCATACAACTGATTAGAAAAAAATAACAGCCCAAATAAGTTTGGACTGTTACAAATATTATTATAAATTCTAATCAATTATTGAACTAAGAACGGCACAGTATTTATACCATTCTTATCTTCCAATTGTAAGAAATACATTCCTTTTCCAAAATTTGCAATTTCTAATTGATGTACTTTTGTATGCTCAGGAATATTTCCATTATATAAAATACGACCAGTAATATCAACAATTTGTACTCGAACTGCATCAACATTACTTTTATCTAATTGAATATTCAATCTGTTATTACTTACTGGATTTGGGTAAACAGAGAAGTTCAATTCTTTATTGATTTTTATAGCATTTGGAGAAGATGTTGTCGTATCATTTTTGTTGACGTTGGTAATAATTACAGTTCTATAACTTGGTCCTGAAGGACAATTATTAAATGGAATAACTGCAATCCAATATAATTTACCTGCATCTAATCCATTTATAGTAAAAGTAGTATCGTTTGGTCCAGATGAAATATAACCAATAGTCGAACTATCTGTATAAGCACCACTAACATTAGTAATTAACTGTCCAACAGTATAATTTTGTCCGTCTGTTGGAGCAACTATAAATGAACTTGAAGCTCTATAAAGTACTAAATAAGCATCAGCACCACCAACTGCTTTATTGAATTTACCTGATATTGAATTTTTAGTTATATTAGTAAATACCAAGCCTTCTGGTGCTTGTCCAGGATCATCACAAGATGTTGAACTTTTTGCAGTAGTTGTATCATTTTTATTTACATTATCAATAAATTGAGAACGATATACTTTTCCTGATGGACAATTTTTATAAGGTATAACAGCAATCCAATAACGAGCATTCTCCACCAAACCAGTAATATTAAAAACTGTATCATTAGGATTTGCAGATACAAAACCAACATAAGAAGTATCAGTTATCGTACCATTAGTTTTAGTAATCATTTGACCAACAGTATAAGTTTGGTTATTCGTTAAAGTAGTCAAGAAAGATTTACCTTTTCTATAAATAACAACATAACCATCTGCACCCGTTGCTTTATTAAATGAGCCTGAAATTGAATTTTCAGATACATTGGTAAATAAAAGTTTAGTGGCTACAGTATCTGGTTGATTACATTCTACAATTACTTCGCAACCATTTCCATTAGGGCCAAATGCCTTTTCAACCCACTCAGGATGGTCAATGTATGGATTTCTATTACCTTGTAATTGATAAACAGAGTCATTTCTTGAAATTTCTAAAGAACTAGGTGGGTCAATTTTACTCCAATTTACTAAAGTTTTTAATAACCATGGTTCTAATCCTGTAAAAGAAGAATCTGTAAATGGACTTAAAGCATAACGTGTTTTAAATACACTCAAACTATCTTCATATCTGGTAATAAAATATAAAAATGCACGAGCAAAATCACCTTTATATTGGTCACCTGGTTCAAAAACATCGCCTGTATAACCACTAATATTAGACTTTCCAACTTTTACACCAGCTCCGTTTGTATAATATGGTGTACTTGTTGTTCCTAAAGGTAAATTTCCTTTCTGAACACTATTTACATAAGCATCAGATGGGTAAATAAAATTCATATCTGAGTACATTGGATAGCTATCTCCAGTTCCAAACCAAGAATGAGGCACTAAATGTTCACGATTATAACAATTACATTCGTTAGAAGCTGGGCAGCCTAAATTAGTTAATAAAGTAAATTGACAAGTAGAATATCTGTCAATAATATATCCATTTACCATATCTGTTTTTCCAAATGCTTCAGGAATTTGATTGTATAGCAAAGCTGTATGCCCATTAGCAATTCTATTTTTTAGGGCAGTTTTAAATTGCTCACAGGTTAATGATGTATCTAAAGAAGCATAATAAGGATTTGTATTTGGAAAAGGTTTGGTTTGTATAGTTTGTTTTATGATAGCATTTGTTTTGTACATTGGACCACCAGAACAAGAATCATTAAATGGGAAAAAGAAAAAAGTATAATTGGTATTCGCCAATAATTTATCTACTATAAAATGAATATCTGATTCACTTCC
This sequence comes from uncultured Chitinophagales bacterium, assembly GCA_964472755.1. Classification (GTDB taxonomy): domain Bacteria; phylum Bacteroidota; class Bacteroidia; order Chitinophagales; family JADIYW01; genus JADJSS01. The sequence goes on from CAYYMF010000002.1 coordinate 50,175, forward strand.
AATGTAGGCAACTTTTCCACCACCAAGAGTATCATTTATATTATAAATTGATTTATCAATAGGGTTAGCAGTCAAAGTAGTATTTTTTGAATAAACCACTAAAGTTTTTTGGCTATTATTTGCTTTTTTAGCATTAACATCAATTTCAGTAATGGCAGAAGTTAGCAAAACACTAGTAACATTATTATTTGGTGTTGTACATACTGCTAAAGTAACTCCAGTAAATGAAACATTCAAATCATCAATAGCTAAGCCATCATCAGAACCTTTGCTGTCAAAATCTCTCCATTTTATCCAAAAAGTAGCATCAGGAGAAATATTTAACCCTGTAATAGTATAAGTAATTACTTTTCTATTTGGTGTCATATTACCATCTTTTTTTCCTGTAGGCTGTGTGGTATCAGGTGTTGAAAAATTTAATTGTGGAACACTTGTCCATGTTCCGCTCAATAAATCTGATGCCCCGATATTATATTGAAAATAAAGCGTATCTACATTTGTGGATCCCAATCTCCATAATTCTCCAGTATAAGAAACCGTAATGGTTTGAATATTTTGAGTAGTATTATTTTTAAACTGCATTCCATACATAATATTTTTTGCAGATGCATTACTTGAAGCTATAGAACCTAATGCTCTATCTACATCGTTGTTAAGTCCATAACTATAAATACCGCCAGAAGTAGACGATCCTACATCAATTTTATAAACCATAGGATTGGTTGACACATTAATTTGCCAATTTGGAGGTAAAGAACTTGAGGTCGCACCTGTTGATGCTAAGCTATTAAAATTTTGGGAATAAATTACAGATAAATCAGTTATAGATTGTTGTGCATTTGTTCCAAAAAAGATTAATAGTAAAAGATTAAATAGTAAAATTCTACAATTCATATACAATAATTTTACTCAAAAGTACAAAACAAATATTAATCTTATAAAATAAGTTATGCACTTATTTTCAATCTATTAAGTTAATAATTTAAAAACCTTTAGGCTGAACAATAAAATACGGATTCAATAAATTTTCTCTATTATAAATTAAAGGTTGCTCGGTTTCCCAAACTAAAACCTCCGCTCCTGCTTCAGTAGCGATAAGTTGTCCAGCAGCTGTATCCCATTCCATAGTTGGTCCTAAGCGTGGATAAACGTCTGCTTTATCTTCAGCAATAAGACAAAATTTTAGTGAACTACCTGCGGCAACAAATTCTACATTTTTAAATTTGCTATTTTGCTCTTCAACATAAGCTAATAATTCAGGCGTTTGATGAGAGCGACTTCCTACTATTCTGATTGTATCTGTGATGTTATCGTTTATTTTTAATGCTTTTGTAGTCGAATTTTCAATCACAAAAGAACCACTTCCTTTTTCTGCATAAAAAATTTTATTTTGAGCAGGTACACCTAAGACACTTAATATAGGTTCTCCATTTTCAATTAAAGCAATATTAACCGTAAATTCACCATTTTTCTTTATAAACTCTTTAGTTCCATCAATTGGGTCAACTAACCAACATTTTAACCATTTTTTTCTTTCTGAATAGTCAATCAGTTTATTTTCCTCAGAAATTATAGGAATTTGTGGGGTTAATTGTTTTAAAGCCTCCACAATAATTTGATTAGAAACTTTATCAGCATCTGTTAGTGGTGATTTATCGTCTTTATATTCAATTGAAAAATCTTTGTGGTAAATTTCCAAAATAGCATTACCTGCTTGCTCAGCAATCTTAATAATTTCTTGTATCATAAAGTATTTGTATATTTTTCAAATGGAAAATCAAAGGTAGTATCTTTTACTAAGGGAAGATTTTTATCTTTTTCACTAATAATATAATTGGCAGCTTCAAAATTACCCCAATCAATATTTAGAGATAGATCATTAAAATACACGCCACCATCAGCTTCCTTATTATAAAATGCATCGCATTTATATAAAAACTCACAAGTTTCAGTGGTTACTAAGAAACCATGTGCAAATCCTTTGGGTATTAATAATTGTTTTTTATTTTCAGCAGACAACTCAATAGAAAATGATTGCAAATAAGTTGGGGAACCAATTCTTAAATCTACTGCAACGTCAATTACACTACCTTGAATAACACGTACTAATTTTGTTTGAGCATGTATTCCATTTTGAAAATGCAGTCCTCTTAAAACTCCAAAAGTAGATTTTGAATGATTGTCTTGTACAAAATCAAAATTAAATCCAGCATCAATAAACTTTTGTTGGTTATAGCTTTCATAGAAAAATCCACGTTCATCTTCAAATATGGTAGGTTCAATAATTAATAAATCAGGAATATTAGTTGGTGTTATTTTCATTTTTATTTCTTACTTTTATAATTTTCAGTTTAAGGTCTTGCCAATAATAATATTTAAAGAATAGAAAAACTATTGCTAGAATATTTATAACGATAGCAATTGCTATATATAATGCATAAATTGTTAGTGTTGATTTAGGTGTTGATTTTAATGGAAGATGAGGAGCATCAATTACTTGAAATAAAGGTGTAATTGCCGTCAAATTCGTTTTTGCCATTTCTAATTTAACTGATGATTCCATAAAATCATTTTCTAATAACAATTTTGTACGATTATATTTAATTTCTTCTAACTCAGCTTTATAAGTAACTAAATTATTGGCTCTATCTTTATACTCTGCCAAATTAAATTCAGATTTTTCTAAATCTACTTTTAATTGGTCAACTCTTTTTTGCAAGAACTGAACTGCTGACGATTCTTTTTTGGTAGAACGTTCAATATAATAATCTATTAAATTTTCATAAAAAGCTTCACAAAGTAAAAGTGTAAAATTTTCATCTATAGTTTTTACAGTAATATAATAAATTTCAGCATTGATGTTATTTTCAATTGATACAGATTCTTTAATTGCAGCAATGACTCGTTTAAAAATACTATATTCTTGCGTATTTAAAGAAGCTACATCTGTGAAAGATTTAAAATAACTTTCTTTGTATCCAACAAAGATTTTCAGATAATGATTAATCAAATAATCTTCTTGTCCATTGTAATAATATTCTTTAAATAATAACTTAGAACCTACTCTTTCGGTAAAAGAATATTCTCTTAATTTATTTGGACTACTAAATGAAAAGCCTTGTTGCGTAATTGTCGCAGAACCATAAGAAATTTGGGGTCTATCTTCAGATAAAGAAAATGAAATTGTAGCAGAATACTCAGTAGATAATTGTTGAGATTTTTTGTAAGCATACAAAAAAGCTAATAACAATGGAATACAAAGAAGAATAAAATATCTTTTAATAATAAAAAAAAACTTATTCCCAAATTCAAGAATTTGATTTAAAGAATCGTCTTCCTCTTTTACAAGGATTTTTATTTCATCATTATCTTCCAACTATTTCTTAATTAAGGACATTAATAGTATTGTGGTTGTAATAGCTGATGCAATAGTACCAACCATTATGTTTATAGTTTTTACTGCATTATATCTCTCTTCTGAGCCGACATTTTTTTCTTTCTCTTTCTTTTTTTTCTTAGGTTCTTTAGCAGGAATAGTTATAATAGAACCTTTTTCTATACTTGACCTTCTCCCTTTTTGCACTCTTCCATTTGCAGCAGTAACATAAGTATTTAAACGTTTAGCATTTTTACCAAATCCTGCACCATAAGTTTTGATATAATATCTAAAATTTTTACCTGATGAAAAAGGCATATATAAACTTTCAGGTTTTGTTTTAGACGGATAGTTATATTCTCCTTGCAACATGACTAAATCTATTTCAGTTGGAATTACAATGGAGTCTCCTTTATTCAAAATATAATTAAATTTAGAATTTTTACGTTTGATTGCTTTATCCAAATCCATTAAAACGTATCCAATACCATCAGTTTTCCTGAATAATCTAGCTCCTTTAGGATAAGCAAATCTAGTTAAACCTCCCGCTCTATCAATTAAAGATGTGAGTTTCTCATCTTTAGAAACCAACACATAATCTCCTGGATACATCACTTCACCTAAAACAGAAACCTTAGTTTGGAATTCAAATTCAGGTGTTGGTCTAACAAATATTTGATCGTATGGTTGAAGTAGTGTAGAATTTGCCAGTTCATCTGTTCCAATATTTTTACCAATACTAAAACTCAATATTGACATCTGAGTTGGAACAGATTGTGCTATCGCTTTATCAAAATTTGCAACTCTAGCAATTTCTATACGATTAGATGCGGCTTCCATTTTAAATCCATCAGCTAAGATAATTGCATCAGCCAAGGTCATATTTTCGTGATATGAAAATACACCAGGTTTTCTTACCATTCCATTGACTTCAACATTGTACTTATCTAATTTAGACAAATCTTTTTTTACAATAATTCTATCTCTTTTTTGGAGTTTTATTGAATCTAGTGAAGCATAATTATTCGTTGTATCAATTTTTAAAGAAAGCATTTCATCTGCTAAATATTCATTTACACGATAAATTATAATCTTATCTAAAAAAGCAAAATCTGTAAAACCACCACTCATCATAACAGCATCTCTCAGAGTCATCTCTTTTTCAAGAGAAAACTTTCTTGGCATTCTAACTTCTCCAGTTATTGAAATACTAAAAGTATCTAAGAAATAAGTTTTAGAATAAGTTTCAATTTCATCTCTAATTTGAAGAACCATATTGTCTGGAGAACTAGGTTCATTCATAACATTGTTTAAATTGATTTTAAAAATATTTTTCCGACCATCATCAATATTTGTTCTAACCAAATAGGCTTCATCCATGTAAATATCATCTTTTAATCCCTGTGCTTTTAAGATGATATCTTTTACTTTGAATCCATTTACTAATTCGTATTTCCCTGGTAACATCACAGAGCCTTTGATTTCAACAAAGTTTTTTAATGGCTCAGGAATTGCTCGGATAAGTACTTCATCTCCATTGAACAACTCCAATTGTTTTCCAAGAGCTTTTAAGCTATCTAGATTGAAATCTAAAATAACCGTAGAATTTTCTAAATATCTTTTTACTTGAACAACTGTTTTAAAAGCATTAGGCTTGAAACCACCACAAAAACCTAATAAATTAGTTAAAGTTTCTCCAGCTAACAACTCATATTTCCCCGGCTTATTAATTTCTCCTACAATTTTTACAATGTTTTTTTGGAGCGGCACATAGATGTAATCATTATTGTTTAAGAAGATATCTCCTTGTTTTTCTGGCTCAAACAAAAATTTATATAAATCAAATCTTTGATAAATCTTACCATCTCTTTTAATTTGAATATCTCTAAGCGAACCTGATTTTGACGGACCACCCACATAAGTTAAAATATTATAGGCTGTATTGATTGCTGGAAATGTATATGAACCAGGATTTTCAACATCACCAACTACATTGATTGTAATTACTCTAGAATAATTTATAGATACATCAAAATTAGATTTGTCAATCATATAAGCATTAGAGAATCGTGTTTTTAATAACTCTTTTGCTTGTTCCAAAGTCAAGCCTTTTAAATATACTCTACCTATATTTTCTTGTTGGATATAACCATCTTTATCAATATAAAATAATCGGTTATAATCTGCGTATCCCCATATTGATACCACAATCTGGTCTCCAACTCCTAGAACATAGTTTAAAGGAGGTTTTATATCTACTGCATTATTAAAAAGTTTTATTTCTTTTTTTCTAAAGAATTCAAATCCAAAAATATCGACGGTATCCAAACCTTCTCTTAATTCTAATGTTGCCGTTTCTGTTAATTTCTCAACGGTTTCTGTTGCTTTTTGTGCTTCATTTAATAATTTGTCAGGTGCATTTTTATCAACACCTATCATATTTGGTGTGGGTGCTATTTGTTTTAGTTTATCTTCTGCAAGACGTGTGTCTTCCATTTTCACTTTACCTTGTCTGATATTTAATGTATCTTCTATTTGTTTGATAATATCTTGGACACTAGGTTTGTCATCTTCAGGTGGTGGTGTGAATGAGATAATTTGGGCATTTGTAGTAAAATTTAAAACAAGTACCAGCACAGCAAAAAGGTAGCTTTTTTTCAAAAAATCCATACTATATTGTTTCGTATTGGGTTATATAATAGTTTTGATAGTTTCCTGAAGTAACATTATTCAACCATTCTTCATTGGACAAATACCAATCTATTGTTTTACTCAAACCTTCTTCAAATTGTAAGGAAGGCGACCATCCCAACTCTTGATTAAGTTTGGTAGCATCAATAGCATACCTTTTATCGTGTCCTGGTCTATCTTTTATATAGGTAATTAAAGTTTCAGAAGTGCCTTGAGGTTGATTTAATTTATCGTCCATTAATTTGCAAAGTACTTTTATTAAATCAATATTTTGCCATTCATTAAATCCACCAATATTATAGGTTTCTCCCAATTTCCCTCTATGAAAAATCAAATCAATCGCTTTTGCATGATCTTCTACCCAAAGCCAATCTCTTGTATATTTTCCATCACCATAAATTGGAAGTGGCTTTTTATTTTTAATATTATTGATAAAAAGTGGTATCAATTTTTCAGGAAATTGATTAGCTCCATAATTATTGGAACAATTTGAAATCACTATTGGCAAACCGTAAGTATTTTCATACGCACGTACAAATTGGTCAGAACTTGCTTTTGATGCAGAATACGGAGAGCGTGGATCATAAGGCGTCGTTTCTAAAAACAACCCAGTTTCTCCAAGAGATCCATACACTTCATCTGTTGAAACATGATAAAAAAGTTTATCATTAAAATTATCTTTCCATGCAGTTTTTGCAGCATTTAATAAATTCACTGTTCCAACAACATTGGTCATTATAAAATCTAAAGGATTGGAAATTGATCTATCTACATGTGATTCAGCTGCTAAATGAATAACACTATCAATTGGATAGTTTGTAAAAATTTCATTCATTTTATCAGCATCAACAATATCTGCTTTAATGAAGCTATAGTTAGGTTTATTTTCAATATCTTTTAAGTTTTCTAGATTTCCTGCATAAGTCAGATTATCTAAATTTAGAATTTGATAATCAGGATATTTATTTACAAATAACCTTACTACATGAGACCCAATAAATCCGGCACCACCAGTAATTAAAATTGTCTTTTTCATTATAATGTCCAATAATTTAGTTTTTTAAAAGTTCCTTTATAAATATTCTTCAAGTCTAATAATATACAATCTGAATTGGATAAACTTACAAAATAATCTTCATTTAATAATTTATATTCATCATGAGCAACAGAAACAATAATTGCATCATATTTTCCTGAAGGTTGAGCATGTAGCTGAACCTCATATTCATGCAATACTTCCTCAGCATCAGCATTTGGGTCAATAATATCTACTTTGGCATTGTAATCTACCAGTTCATTATATAAATCAAATATTTTTGAATTTCTTATATCTGTTACGTTTTCTTTAAACGTTGCACCCATTATCAAAACCCTACATTCTGTTGGATTTTTGTCAATTTTCAACCAGTTTTTGATAATTTTCTTTGCGATATATTGAGGCATTCCATCATTTATATTTCTGCCACTTAATATAATTTTAGGCTCATAGCCTAATGCCATTGATTTATAAGTTAAATAATATGGATCCACACCAATACAATGTCCACCAACTAAGCCTGGTTGAAACCTTAGAAAATTCCATTTTGTGCCAGCGGCTTCTAAAACTTCATAAGTATTTATATTCATTTTACTAAATACTTGAGAAAGTTCGTTCATTAAAGCAATATTCAAATCACGTTGTGTATTTTCAATCACTTTGGCAGCTTCAGCAACTTTAATGCTTGATGCTCTATGAACACCTGGCTCAATAATAGATTCATAAACTTTGGCAATAACATCAAGAGATTCTGCATCGCAACCTGAAACAATTTTCAATATTTTAGTCAATGTATGTTCTGTATCTCCCGGATTAATTCTTTCTGGAGAATAACCTACTTTAAAATCTTCAACTGCTTTTAAACCCGATAATTTTTCAATAATTGGCACACAATCATCTTCTGTGCAACCTGGATAAACCGTTGATTCAAAAACTACATAATCTCCTTTATTAATAACTTTTCCAACAGTTGTAGATGCTCCAATTAATGGTTTTAAATCAGGCGTTCTATATTGATCAACAGGTGTAGGAACCGCAACTATATAAAAAGTTGCAGCTTTTAAATCTTCAATATTTGAAGAAAATAAAATATCCTTATTATCGAATGCTGACGATGGTAGTTCATTACTTGGGTCGATTTTATGTTTCATTAATTCTACCCTTTTCTCGTTGATATCAAAACCAATTACTGAAAATTTATTTGCAAATTCTAAAGCAATGGGTAATCCAACATAACCCAAACCTATTACTGCAAGTTTTGTTTCTTTATTTTTTAATCTACTAAATACTTTGCTCATTATCTATTAATCAGTACAAATATAAAAATATTTAGGCTTATTTTTTATACATAAAATTGTTAATTAGTATAATTCTACTATTTTTATTGGACTTTATAATCTAATTATACTTTTGATTACTTATATATACCAAATAATTATACATCTCATTTATTTCTCAATGAGGATTTTTGCTATTTTCAATCAAAAAATAGCACTTTGGTTTCGTTTACAAAAGGATTGGAAATCAGCTTTAAATAAAGCTAATTCAAAAGACATTATTTGGTTTCATGTTGCTTCTGTTGGCGAGTTTGAAATGGCGATTCCAATCATCAAACAAATTAAATCAACACAACACTTACAAAAAATAGTAGTTTCCTTTTTCTCTACATCAGGTATAAGTTTTTATTCTCCAGATGAAACTATCGATTATTTCTTTCTTTATCCTAAAGATTATAAGAAAAATGTAAATTTTATTTTAGAAAATATGCAACCTAAATGTTTGATTATTGTAAAAAACGAACGTTGGTTAAATTTAGTACAACAAACTTATTTAAAAAAAATTCCAATTTATCAAGTTGAAGTAGAACAAAAAAAACACGCCTTTGTTTATCAGCAATACCTCAATTATTTCCAACAATTTATCAAAAAAACATTCTATATAAAAAATGGCTCCTTACAAATTGAAAGCGTAAAAAATACTGAAAAAATCAATCTTCCTATCATTCAAGAATTTACTTCAAATCATTTTACTATCATTTTAGGAAGCTGTTATATAGAAGAAGTAAAACTCATCTCTTCATTATATAATAAACATACAAACTTAAAAATTATTCTTTGTCCACACGAAATAAACCATCAAACATTCGACCAATATCAATCATTTTTTAAAGGAAAAATTTCCAAATATTCTGACTTAATTATTGAATCTAATATTTTATTCATCGACAAAATGGGCATTCTAAAGCATATTTATCCTTATACTCAAATTGCCTTTATTGGTGGTGGTTTTTATAATAAATTACACAATATCTTTGAGGCTGCTATTTATAATAACATTATCCTAACTGGCAATAAAATTAATAGAAATTACCTAAATTCATTAGCTGATGAAACTCAACTAATTCACAAAATAGAAAATTTAGGTAGTTTAGAATTCATAATTAGTAAAGCTTATAACTCGCCCAATTTTATGAATGTTAACAAAGAAAAATGGAATAACTTTTTCAATTTACATCAAAATACGGCTCAGTTTATAACAGAAACTATTCTTTCTGATTTATAAATTATATTTTTTATTCAAAATATTAAGAAATCGCTCTGAAATATTTTTCTTAGCTTCCCAATTATACTTTACTGATAATACATTCGTACAAAAATCTAAAGCATCTTGATAATTTTCAAAAACATCAATTTCTTTTATCGAACTTTCATATTCTGAAAATTGACTAGCAAATAATTCACGCACAAAAATAAACTTATCATTTAAAGCAATTTGTTCACTTAATGATTTTCTATTTACAATACTTTCATATTCTAGACCTCTAGTAAAAGTAGAACCTTCGTTTGCAATATCATTTTGTTCCGGATTTGTATCTACTAAATTAACATGCTCTTTAGTTTCCTCCCTTTCAGATTTTTTTTCAAAATCCACTAATATTTTATCTTTTTCAATCTCATCTAAAACCAATATTTGTTTTTCTTCAATTTCAGTAGAAATATTTGGTTTTATTACTTGTTCCTCAGACACCAACTGAATAGGTTCTTTTATTTCTGTATTTAAATTAAATTCAATTTTCTCTTCTACTTTTTCAATATTCTCTGCAACTAAAGTACGCTTTGAATCGTCAAGAATTTGAGTTTCTTCTTTTTCCTCAGACACCAAATTAATAGGCTCTTTTATTTTAGTGTTTAAATTAAATTCAATTTTATCCTTTTCCACTTCAACATCATCAGCCACTAAAACATTTGAATTATTTTGTATCTCTCCCATTGTATTAACAGCACTTTTAACTTCAGGTTTTTCATCAAAAATATGTTGATGATATTCGTCAAAATCTATTAAAGTATTATATCTAATTGACGGCAAATCTGCACTTAAAAACACAACAGGTTCGACTAAAATTCTTTCCTCAGAAATAATATTTTGTTCCGTCGATATATTTTCTACTACATCATGCTTCGCTTCAACAAAATTTAATTCATTATTATTTGCCTCCACAAAACTTTCAAAAACATTTAGTGAACTTTCATCAGACTGCTCTTTTTCTTTCAAAATATCAAATTCTTCATTTTTTTGATTACCCACAGATTCAACTTCTGCAAACTCGGTTAATGTAACTTCTGCCTCTTCTTCATTTTGCTTTAAATTATCTAAAATTCCTTTTTTTGTTTCTGTTGTTGCTAAGCCAAATTTAATTTGTATATCTTCAATTCGTTCTGCACATACATATAAATACTTCTTCATTATTTGCAATTCTTCCGGAGCCATTGTGCCTTCATCTAATATTGCCTTATTTAAGTCCGAAACAATTTTTAAATAACTATCTATTTTTTTCAACGAACTACGTATTTCCATGATATTTTGTATTTTGGGTTCAATTTCTACAAAATTAAAACAAAATAAATTATGTTTTTAGAACAAAATGTGAATAACTCTAAAAACGGATGGATTGAAGTCGTTTGTGGGTCAATGTTTTCTGGCAAGACCGAGGAGCTTTTGCGTAGAATAAAGCGTGCAAAGATTGCAAATTTGAAAATTGAAATTTTCAAACCAATGATAGATACACGATATGATGAAACTGCTGTTGTATCACATGATGCAAATTCTATCCAATCCACACCTGTTAGTAGTTCCCAAAACATTTTATTATTAAGTCATCAAATAGATGTTGTAGGAATTGATGAAGCCCAATTTTTTGATGAAGGTTTACCAGAAGTTTGCTCGAAGTTGGCAAATAAAGGCATTCGGGTAATTGTTGCAGGATTGGACAAAGATTTTCTAGGACAACCTTTTGGCTGTATGCCACAATTAATGGCGATTGCAGAATATGTTACCAAAGTTCATGCAATTTGTGTCCAATGTGGCAACTTAGCAAACTTTTCCTATCGTTTAGTAAGTAATGAAAAAATTGTACTTTTAGGTGAAAAAGAAAGTTATGAACCTAGATGTCGAACTTGTTTTAATCAACAATAATTCAGAAAAATATGAAGATAGCTAATTTTGAAATCCCTGATGAAATTTCAATAAATAATAAAAAACTCCGTTTAAATGGAGCTGCAATGCGTACAAAGTTTTTTATTAACACTTATATTATAGCACTTTATTCGGAAAAGCCTATCCAAAATGAAGAAGATGCTATCCACTCCACTATTCCAAGATGTTTAAGGATGATAATTACAACACCTTTAGCTACGCCATCGGCTGTTAGTCAAAATATAGGCAATGGATTAAAAGATTCTATGCCTTCTTCAAACTATAAAAAAATCCAACCTTTATTAGAAAATATTAAAGAAATTATAGAAAAAACAAATACAGGATACAAAGATACTATTGATAATTTTTATGATAACGATAAAGCATTTTATTATTATAAAAACGATAGTTTATTAGGAAAAACAGATGCAGAAGGACAAATTCTTGCCGAAGCCATATTCGATTTATATTTAGGGAAGAAACCTAAAGACCCAAAAATTAAAAAATTACTATTAGGAAAATAATTCTTAGCTTTCAATATGAAAAAAATCATTATCATAAACGGTCCAAATCTAAATTTATTAGGAAAAAGAGAACCTGAAATTTATGGCAGTCAAACTTTCCAAGATAATTTTAACCAATTACAAATAGATAATTCTACAATAGAATTAAGTTATTATCAATCAAATATAGAAGGCGAATTGATTAATAAAATACACGAAGTAGGTTTTAACTTTGATGGTATTATTTTAAATGCTGGAGCTTATACGCACACTTCTATTGCAATTGCAGATGCTATAAAAGCTATTACTGCACCTGTTATTGAAGTACATATTAGCAACACTTTTGCACGTGAACCATTTAGACATCATTCCTATATTTCGCCAGTTGCCAAAGGAATTATTGTTGGATTTGGATTTAAAAGTTATCAATTAGCTTTAGATAGTTTAAAATAAAATAGAATGTCCGAACAAAATGAGATTATATTATTCGATGGCGTTTGCAATTTCTGTCAAGGTTCAGTAAAATTTATCATTAAATATGACAAAACTAAAAAGCTAAAATTTGCTTCATTACAATCTGAAATTGGTCAAGAACTAAGAGCAACTTATCAGATTCCAGAAGCCACCGATAGTATTGTATTTATTAAAAACTATAAAGCATATCTAAAATCAAGTGCTGCATTAAGAATTGCAACTTATTTATCTTTTCCATTAAATTGGCTATACATTTTTATTATAATACCACCATTTATAAGAAATTTCCTGTATGATATTATTGCAAAAAACAGATACAAATGGTTTGGAAAACAAGATGCTTGTATGTTGCCAACGCCTGAAATACGTTCTCGATTTTTGGATTAATTATAGTCTTAAACTTAGTTACTTTTCTCTATTAGTAGAATTAAAGTTGGTTGCTCAATTATTTATTTGATAAATTACTTTACTTTTCATCTTGAACAACAATAACTTGTTTTTCTAATCCAAGATATTGTCCAATAATTTTAGCAATTAACTCTGGTTTTTCCCATTTTGAAAAATCTGCATTGGGCATGGCTGCACGATTTTGTGGTGTGTCTATTATACTTGGCACAACAACATGTGTTTGAATTAAAGTACCCTTCGATTCAACATCAATTAATTTTGCTAATTGAAATAAAAGTGATTTTGATAAACTGTAAGCAGTAACGCCTTTGCCATTTGATGTGTCTTTTCCAGCCAAAGAACCAATAAAAAACAAGTCGCCACTTTTTTGTTCATGCATTTTGGCTAAAATTGGGCGAACTAAATTATAAGTCGTTTCAAAATTTAATTGGTACTGTTTGAAAATATCTTGTGTTGAAGTATCAGCAATATTTCCCATTGCAAACCCTCCTACTGTATGAACTAATGCATCTATTCTACCATAATTTGCTATTATATTTTGAACACAATCTGCGGTTGCTTTTTCATCTAAGAGATTGACTGCTATTTCTTGAAAATTTTCTTCTTTAATTAAATTACTCAATTGATGTTCTAATCCTATAACCAACCATTTTTGAGCTAAAAAATATTGCACAACTGCACGACCTAAATTTCCATTTGCTCCACTAACTATCGCAATTTTATTTTTCATATATCAATTACTATATTTTACCTAAAAATAAAAAAAATACCAAGCAAACAAAAAAACAAAATTTTTAATAATTTGGATTTTCCTTAAATCTTTGCACTAAAATACTCAATGCATCTTGTACAATTTTAGTATTTAACTGTAATAATAAAAAGCCAGTAAATGGTACTAATGGCTCAAACTCAATTACATATTCTAAGCGAGATTGATTTACACCCATTGGAATAAAATTCATTTTTCCAATATGGTTTTTAAGTGGACTCACAGAGCTAATTTTATATTCAATGTATTTATTTTCTACATAAGCTATTATTGTTTCTTGCAAAACAACGGGAAAACCAATGATAATTCTTGCAGAGCCAACATCATTACAGTTAAATGGATTTGGAGCATCAACAATCCGACGAATAAATGCTGGATAAATTTCAGACAATCTATTATGGTCACTAAAAAAAGAAAAAACACGCTCAACGCTTACATTAAAATCTTGTAATAAACGAATGGTTTGCACATTATTTTTCTTCAAAATACCTTCCATTATTTATATTTTGAAGCTAATTTTGATAAGCCATTTCTGATAGAAGTTTCTAATACAAATTTCAAAATAGGATCCGCAAATGCAATCTTACTTTCTAAATCAATAGTATAATGTAAAACCGTTTGATTATTTTCAGTCGAAAATTCCATTCTTCCTAAATGATATTTTACAGGAATATTATTAGAAATTTTATATTCAATCAAGTTCGGTTCTTCAAATACAGTAACGGTTTCTTCAATTAACCCGACACCAATTCCCAAACTTCTTACAGAACCTAATCCATTTTTATTAGCACCTTCAGCATCTTTAATTCTTTTTACATCAATCATAAAAATTGATTTCAAATTATTGTGATTGCTCAAAAAATCAAATATTTCTTGTTGTGGTGCATTGAACTTTTGTATAATATCAATATATTGCATAATCCTATTTTTCAGCATAAATTTAAGAAAAAAACAATCAACAAAAACGCTATCAATACTTATTTTACATTAGATAAGCTTTTAAAATTCAATTTTCTATTTTATTTTTACAAAAAAAAGATAATGAGTTTTGCTACTGCTGATTTATACGATGCCAACGAAAACAATCCAAACATTCAAGTTGCGTTGCCATTATTTCAATCTTATGGAAATAAAAAACAATTTAAGGGTAAAATTTTTACTTTAAAATGTCATGAAGACAATACATTAGTCGGCGATATTTTAAGAAAAGAAGATGGAACTGGAAAAGTTTTAGTCATTGATGGAGGGGGTTCATTGCGTTGTGCATTAGTGGGCGATAATATTGCTTTGGCTGCAATTAAAAATAATTGGGAAGGTATTATTGTTTATGGTTGTATTCGTGATGCTGCACCTATTAATGAAATGGAGATTGGCATCAGAGCCTTAGCAACGAATCCTACAAAAACTGTAAAGAGAAATACTGGAACTCCTAATATTACGGTCAATTTTGCGAATGTCAATTTCATCAATGACCAATTTGTATATGTTGATGAAGATGGTATATTAGTGAGCAACAAAACTCTAATTTAATTACTTCGGACTTAATGCTATAATTGCAAAATCGGCATCTTCTGTGCGACTTTCTAAATGTGTATTTTCTGATAATGAAACTTCATAACTTATAGGAATTCTATAATAAACGATAGGCTTATTGACTAATTTATTATTCCACTCTATTTCCAAAATCCCACCGCTTATAAAAATATTATTTACCTCTACACCGCAGAAAAAATGACCTTTTGAACCTACCAAAGTAAATGGTGTAGCATTAATTCTGAACAAACATTTTGAGCTATGCTTAGGTATCGTTATACTCTTATTGCCTTTCAATGTATTTTGTGTAACATTATCAAAAAAACTACCATTTGGCAACTTATAAATCTTATCGTGATTGGAAGTATTGATTAATGCTAAATAATATTTATCGTCTATATTAAAATGAATTTGATAAAATTCTTTTTCTTGTTGCACCAATACACTTTCTTTCTCTACCAAAGGAAAAATTGACTTATATAAAAACAGTGTTTCTGTGTTGTATTTTGAAATATCATCAGAAGTAAAAAGCAAATCACCAAACAATAAATTGGCTAATAACAAGCTATATTGCTCTTGAAAACTTAAATTATTTTTTTCTTTTCTCAACATAAAAACATCAGGATCATTGATAAAACCGAGCTTGTTTAAATGCCTTCTTGAAATTGTATTATGAATAGCACTATAAGTACTCAATCTCTCTCGAGCATTCAACATTTTCAATAACTTAAACTCCCACGACAAATGAATATCTGGTCCAATTCTACAAAAATCCGTTGTATCTTGAGCCGCAGACAATGGAACACCACATCCTAATATTTTTTTATCACCTACACATTCACGCAAAAAATTCATAACTAAATGCATGACTTCTCCTCTACTTTTTCCATGTTGTGGAATACTTGCGGTTCCATACAGAAAATCCAATTTTACTAAGTCAAAATGCCATTCATTTAAAACAGTATCAAAAACTTTCCTCAAATAACTTCTCAACTCTTCATTAAAAAAATCCAAAGCATAAAACCAACCACTCCACATTGGATTATAACCAATCTTTACTAATTTTCCTGTTTTATCTTTTAAAATCCAATCTTGTTTTTCTCTATAAATAAAGGAGTTTTTTTCGCATGCAAAAGGTGCTAACCACAATCCTGCAGTAATATTTTTAGATTTAATTTTATCCGAAATAAACTGCATACCATTTTTAAATTTTGGTTGTATATTCAACCAATCACCAACCGCTTTTTGCCAACCATCATCTATCTGAAAAATAGAAATTGGAATATTATTCTGAGTGAAATTTTCTAGGTTATCTAAGATGATTTTCTCATCTATTTTTGTATAATAATTATACCAACTTGTCCAACCAATACTAGGCTGAACTTTCAGAGGTTTAAAAGATTTAATAAAGGCAAAATTCTGAAATGCAAAATCTTCTCTATCTTCAATATGCACAAAATGGAGCAGTTCAAACTTTTCATCTATTTGCTTATCTTCAATTTCTTTGGAAATGTGTAGTGAGTTATTTTGCATATCATGTTCAAATAATGTGTATGCACTCGATTCATTTAAAGATGCTAAGAGATTAATTTTATATTTCTCTTGTTTGATATAAGTATAATTCCAAGAATGAATACAACCTTGATGTTTTTTATAATTGACAAAATTATAATCGCCATAAGTATAAGCTAATCCTTTTATAAACTTCTTTGCTGGCTTGATAACATCATCTTTATAATACACTCTACTTTCAGTCCAAGATTGAAATCCATTGGCAAAAACACCAAAAGTATTTGAATAATCAGTATCAATATCTATCGAAAAATGGACCAATTGAATAGGGTATTTGGGCATCAACTCAACAATATAAATAGTGGAATTTTTATCTTCATCTGCTTCTAATAAAAATTTCAAAACAAAATCCTCATGCACAAATTTAGAAAAATCTTGACTTTGGATATTTATTTGCTTATCCTCTTTAAAATAAATCAACGAAAAATGTCTAAACTTAAAATTCATCTTACTTTTAAATGAAAAAATAATTATTCATTTGGTAAGATAAGATTTTTATCGTTCAATTTTAGTGTTTTTAAAATTAATTATCTGTATAATATTTGTAACTTTAACAAAAATAAATTTTAGCATGAAAATAGAACAGATTACGGTGATTGGTGCAGGTACAATGGGCAATGGAATCGCACACGTTTGTGCACAATTTGGATACAAAGTAAATTTAGTTGATGTGAGTGAAACAGCTTTAGATAAAGCTATCACAACCATTACAAAAAACTTAGACAGACAATTACAAAAAGGAAGTATTACAGAAGAAACTAAGAATTTAACACTTGCCAATATTACTAAAAATACAGATTTAAAAACAGTTGCAAATAGCGATGTTGTAATTGAAGCTGCATCAGAAAACTTTAATATTAAAGAGAAAATATTTCAACAATTAGATGCAATTTGCAAGCCTGAAGCCATTTTAGCAAGCAATACATCATCTATTTCTATTACTAGAATAGCTGCCTGTACCAACAGACCCGAAAAAGTAATTGGTATGCATTTTATGAATCCAGTACCTGTGATGAAACTAGTAGAGATAATTAAAGGTTATTCAACAGACAAAGCTACAACAGAATCAATTGTTAAACTTACAAAACAATTACAAAAAACACCTATTGAAGCAAATGATTTCCCAGGATTTGTTGCGAATAGAATTCTAATGCCGATGATAAATGAAGCTATTTATACTTTAAATGAAGGCATTTCTGGTGTGGCTGAAATCGACCAAATTATGAAATTAGGCATGGCTCATCCGATGGGTCCATTACAATTGGCAGATTTCATTGGATTAGATGTTTGTTTATCTATCTTAAATGTTTTATATGAAGGATTTGGCTTGCCAAAATATGCACCTTGTCCACTTTTGATCAATATGGTAACCGCAAAACATTTAGGTGTAAAAACGGGCAAAGGATTTTACGATTATTCTGGAGGAACTAAAGAATTGGTCGTAAGTAGTAATTTTTCCTAAAATTTAGCAAAACATTTGTTATATTTAATTGTTCATATTTAAACACACAAAAATTTTAATCATGAGTAATATCTTAGTTCCATTAGACTTCTCGCCCAATGCGATTAATGCTTTGAAATATGCAGATAATTTAGCTAAAAGCATTAATGCTAATCTTATTGTTTTAAATATTTATGATGGAGGCATTAGCAACTACGAAGCAGGCTGGCCAATCGAAGAATTATTTGACAATGTCGTTAAAATGATACAAGAAAAAACAAATGCTATCATTAAAGAAAATTGTAGTTCAACAAATATTTCTACTGTTTTTAAAAATGGGAATGTAAAGGATTTAATCATTGAAAGCATTGATTTATTGGGTGCAAATTTTGTTGTTATGGGAACACACGGTGCCTCATTAATTACAAAAGTATTATTTGGTAGCAATACAGCTCATACCATTGCACACTCTAAAGTACCCGTTTTGGCAATTCCTGGTGATTTTTCCTATACACCACTTCAAAAAATTGTATATGCTTCTGATTTTAATAATTTGAATGCAGAATTGATGCTCTTAAATAAAGTATCTAAACAATTAAAAAATATCCCAATTGAAACGTTACATTTAAGATACGAAACCGAAAGTGCTGAAAATATTTCTGAAGATTTCCAAAAGGTAATTGCTGAAAATAATTATCAAAACATACAATTACAACAAGAAACTTTTGATTTAGACAATACGCTAGCAAATGCAATTCGTGAATATGCAGAGGCTCAACAAAACATTATTTTAGCAATGTTTGCAGAAGATAGAAATATTTTCCAATCTTTATTTTTAGGTAGTAAAACAGAATATTTAACTTATAAATTAAATGTACCATTGTTGGCAATGAACAAAGCAAAAATTAACTAGTAGTTCCTTGCCTCAAGCAGGTGCTATCGCTGCTCTAGGTAGGTGTTATTACCTATCTGTATAAAATACTAATGTTTGATTAGTTTGGATAAAGGAATTTTAAGCAGAAGGTAAAACTCCTTTTTTAGAGCTCGAGTGAAAACAAGTATACTTTTTTAGGATTAAAATATAATGTATATTTATCCTCGATTTTGAATAGAAAATTGGATTTTTTAAAGGGTGATAAAGGCTATTTTTGATAATTACAGAGCGTAAAATATTAACTTTACTGAGAATATAACGAATTGAAATAGATATTTATAGATGCCCGCATTACACTGGATAGGAAAAGATAAAGTTATCAATCATCATATAGATACTCCGATTAAAGTATTAGACAAAATTTATGATTTTGGAATGACGATTGACAAGAATGGAAATCCAATTCAAAAATACCACGGAATATAATAAGAATTTGAAGCGATGGAAGTATTATTAAAACATCAGTATTTTGAACAGTGGGAAGCCATGTTGGGAGTAAATATCCAAGAGGAATTTTCTGCCATACAAAAAATGGAGTTAGAGCCACATAGTTTTACATTTTATACTTCCGTTTCAGTAATGTCATCTTCAAAAATAGAAGGTGAACAAATGGATCTTGATAGCTATGTGAAACATAAAGTATTAAATATTGAATATTTGCCTGAACTCACAGAAAAGCCTAACGATTTGTATAAAGCCTACATTTTTGCCAAAGATAACCCGCTAACTCAAGAAAATTTTTTACACGCACATCACTTTATTACAGCTCATTTATTACCCAAATTCCAACAAGGTGTCATTCGCACATCAGAAATGGTAGTGCTAGAGCATAAAACAGGGCGGATACAATACGAAGCAGCTTCTGCTGCAATAGTTAAAGAACAATACTATCTTTTATGGAAAGAAATTGAAATCTTATTGAAAAGCACTTTAACTATTGAAGAAGCATTTTACTATGCTTCTTTTATTCATTTAGCATTTGTAAATATTCACCCTTTTAGTGATGGCAACGGTAGGATTTCACGACTATTAGAAAAATGGTTTTTAGCAGAAAAATTAGGTGAACGAGCCTGGTATATTAAATCTGAAAAGTATTATTACAAATATGTAAATAATTATTACAGAAACCTCGCAAGGTTAGGCTTATTTTATGAGAAGCTAGAATATGAAAAATCCATACCTTTCTTGCTTATGCTTCCGAATTCATTGACGAATTTCGATTGAAAGATTGACGCATATACAGAAGAAATTAAAAAACTCACCTAAAAACATTTTAACGAATAGAAGAAAAGCCTAAGAATCCTCCTTTACTAATAGCCATATTTTTTTTGCCACCTTTCTTTTAAAAATCGTCTTAATTCATTTTCCTTAGAATTATTTCCAGGTTCATATAGTTTGGTATTAGAAATTTGTTCAGGCAAAAATTCTAGCTCCACAAAATTATGAGCAAAATCATGAGCATATTGATAGCCTTTGCCATAATTCAAATCTTCCATCAACTTAGTTGGAGCATTTCTTAGATGCAATGGAACAGCTAAATGATTGGTCTTTTCTGCCAATGCTAAAGCGGCGTCAATTCCTAAATAACTAGCATTGCTTTTTACAGAAGTAGCTAAATAAACTACACACTGTCCCAAAATAATTCTACACTCAGGATACCCAATTTTTGAAACTGCATCAAAAGTAGAATTGGCTAATAGTAAAGCATTTGGGTTCGCATTTCCAATATCTTCCGAAGCAAAAATCAGCATTCGTCTAGCAATAAATTTAGGGTCTTCACCAGCAATTATCATTCTAGCCATCCAATACAAAGCTGCATTAACATCACTTCCTCGCATGGATTTTATAAATGCAGAAATAATATCATAATGTTGCTCTCCATTCTTATCGTACCTCGAAATTTGAGCTTGAATTACAGCCTCAACTAATGAATTTTTAATAGTATTTCCCTCTAAATTATTGGCAACAATTTCTAATACATTAAGCAATTTACGAGCATCACCTCCTGAAAAATAAATCAAGGCTTCATATTCCTCTACAAAAATATTCTTCGTTGTCAAAATAGCATCTTCTTTTAATGTTTTATCTACTAAAAATTTTAAATCTTCAGCTTCTAAAGCATTTAAAATATACACTTGACATCTCGACAACAATGCCGCATTTACTTCAAATGAAGGATTTTCTGTCGTTGCTCCAATTAATATAATCGTTCCATTTTCCACAGCACCCAATAATGCATCTTGTTGTGATTTATTGAACCGATGAATTTCATCAATAAATAAAACTTTTGTGCCAAAGGTTCTTGCTTCGTCAATAATTGCTCTTAATTCTTTAACACCAGCTGCAATAGCACTTAATTGTTCAAATGGTAATTTTGCATTTTCTGCTAATAATCTTGCTAAGGTCGTTTTGCCAACACCTGGAGGTCCCCAAAGTATAAGCGAATGCAATGTGCCATTTTCAATTTGTTTTCTAAATGGCTTATCTTTTCCTAATAAATGCTGTTGCCCAATCACATTTTCAATGTGCTTTGGTCGCATTCTTTCGGCTAAAGTCAAAATCATTTTATACTAATTTATTTTTAAGCACGATGGTATCTGCCATTTTCATTTTTCCAGCTCTTACTAAACGCAATTCTCTACGTTCTAAAGCATTTTCATATAATTCTTTTTCACGTTCTGTATCTGGCTCAACTTTATCTACTTTTACAGGCGTTCCATCATCATTTAAAGCAACAAAAGTAAAATAAGCTTCATGCGATTTTAGCTCTTCGTTGTTTCTAATATTTTTTATAAATACTTCACAAATTACTTCCATTGAAGTATTAAAAGAACGAGTTACAAATGAACGTAATATCACAATATCGCCAACTTTAATCGGCAATTTAAAAGACACATCATCTAATGATGCCGTAACAGCAATGTGTCTAGACATTTTAATTGCACTTATTCCAGAACAAACATCCATCCAACACAACAGATTTCCTCCCATCAAATTCCCAATTGGATTGGTATGTCCAGGCATAATTAATTCCGTTTGTACATTCGTTGTTTCCTTACATTTTCTAATCGTTTCCATAGTATAAATGTAGGAATATTAAATGAGTTTTTATATCTTTGCACGCTAATTACAATATCAATAAATTGTAAAAAGGCCGCGTAGTTCAATTGGATAGAATATCAGATTTCGGCTCTGAGGGTTGAGGGTTCGAATCCTTCCGCGGTCACTAATTAACAAGATTTTAAACAAAGGTTTGTTCTCTGCAAAAAAAATCCATTCAATGCTACAAATCCCATCTCCTTTAGAAAAAATCCAATTTCCTTTTAAGAATAATATTTCTTTATACATCAAACGTGATGATTTAATTCATGCACATATTTCAGGTAATAAGTGGCGTAAATTAAAATACAATATAGAGACCTACCAACAACAAAATAAACAAATTTTAGTTACTGTTGGCGGTGCATTTTCTAACCACATTATGGCAACTGCAGCGGTTTGTAAATGGAAAAAGATTCCATGTATAGGTATAATCCGAGGCGATGAACTAAATATACATTCTAATAAAAATTTAGCGTATGCACATCAACAAGGAATGCAACTAATATTCGTAGATAGAAAATTTTATAGCCAAAGATATGATACTGATTTTTTAGATTTATTCTCTAAAAAATATCAATTAAATAGTAGTGAGATATACTACATTCCAGAAGGTGGTGCAAATACTGAAGGTGCTAAAGGTTGCGAGGATATAGTTCATGAAATTGACCTAAATTTTGATTATATTATAACTGATTGTGGAACGGGAACTACGCTCGCTGGAATTGCTAATGCAGTACAAGAAAATCAAAAAGCAATTGGCATTTCTGTTATTGGTAGCAATTTTGATATTGAACAATCGACTCGTCATTTCACAGATAAACCCTTTACAATGTTGCATCAATTTAACTTTGGTGGTTATGCAAAAACAAACCAAGAACTTATAGATTTTATTAAATATTTCTATCGAATGTTTGCCATAAAATTTGACTATGTTTATACTGCAAAATTATTTTATGCAATTTTCAAATTAATAGAACAAGAATATTTTCCACCCAACTCTACAATTATTGGCGTTCATACTGGTGGCGTTTTAAATGCAGATATTTTCGATGAAATTTAATACCATTCATAGTATAGAGTCAGTTATCATCAAAGAAAAACAATCTAAATTTATTGGATACGCCTACCCTATCAATTCTGAATTAGAAGCCAAAGAAAAAATAGAAACCATTAAGGCTCAACATCCAAAAGCTACACATCATTGTTATGCTTATAAATTAGGCTTCGATAATAATAATTACAGAGCAAATGATGATGGAGAACCAAACGGTACGGCTGGAAAACCTATTTTAAATCAAATCAATAGTTTAGGTTTAACCAATTGTTTGGTAATTGTAGTACGATATTTTGGAGGTACAAAACTAGGCGTTTCAGGTTTGATTGATGCCTATAAATTTTGTGCTAAAGAAACATTAGCATCTACAACAATCGATGAAAAAGAAATTATAACAACCTTCAACTTTGAAATTGCTTTTGAGCTAACTAATCAAATCTTTGATTATCTAAACAAACAAAAATATACTTATTCAAAGACTTTTACTGAAAGTAATATTCAATTTCATATTCAGATTACTAAAGAAAATGAAAATTCTTTAATTAATTATTTAGAGCAAAAACAAATTAAATATTCAATAGAAAATTTTTAAGGATTTAAGAAATCTCCTGAAAGTACTTTTTCAGCTTCTTTGGGCAAATCAAAATTATAAAAATATACCCACGCTTCTACTTCATTTAATTCAGTTCTAATTTTAACTTTTTCTCTTCTATATTCATAAGGAGGGTTTCCAATTCCAATACCTTCGTACTCATCAATTTTCAATAAAACATCATCATTATTTACATTAAAAACATCGCCATAAACAATATCTTCACTATTATTTGTTTGAATTAAAGCAGGGTACCAATCAATCTTATACAATTCAGCATTTTTAAGCTCTCCAAGTCCAACCAATACGCTATTTTTTGCCAAATAGCCAGCCATAGGATGACTTTGTTCCATTCTTAATGTGCCATAAGAAAATAAATAATCCGACATTTTGTAAAGATAGACATATTCATATAAAAAAGAGGTCTTGAATGCTAGATTATTTTTTGACATTTTTCAAAAATTAATATCAAAAAAAAAACTTATTTTTAGGCACATTATTAGAATATGCAAACTACAATCATAAGAAACGGAATTTACTTTGACGGAACTGGAGCAAAAGGAGTAAAAAAAGATGTCATTATTAAAGACAATAAA
Organism: uncultured Chitinophagales bacterium; assembly: GCA_964472755.1. Classification (GTDB taxonomy): domain Bacteria; phylum Bacteroidota; class Bacteroidia; order Chitinophagales; family JADIYW01; genus JADJSS01. Next base: position 74,729 of record CAYYMF010000002.1, read on the forward strand.
ATTGATGCTGTTATGGAAAATGCACCAAATATTGAAGGTGCAAAAGAAGTAGATGCAGAAGGGAATTGGGTTTGTCCGGGCTTCATTGATATTCATACACATTATGATGCAGAAGTTGAGGTTTTGCCTTCATTAGATGAATCGGTTAGACACGGTGTAACTACAATAATTATGGGCAACTGTTCACTTTCTGCTGCTCTAGGAAAAGATAAAGAAATTGTTGATTTATTCGCTAGAGTAGAAAATATTCCAGCCAAAGTTTTAAGCAAGTGGATAATTGGAAATATCAAATGGAAAAATGTGCGTGAATATTATGAACATTTAGAAAGTTTGCCAATTGGTCCCAATATCGCTAGTTTTATAGGACACTCCAATATCCGAATTGATGCAATGGGATTAGATGGTGCATTTATGCGACCAAAAGCAACCGACGCTGAACTATCAAAAATGGAAGGCATTGTAACAGAAGCGATGCAAGCAGGTTATTTAGGTATGTCTATTGATATGTTACCTTTTCATCGTTGGGCTGGTGAATATGAGAAGAAGTATGTAGGCATTTCTGTTCCATCTCAAAGAGCCGCAAAATCTGAATATAGAAGATTAGCACACGTTTTAAGAAACCACAACAGAGTATTACAAATAACACCAAATGCAGTGGACAAAACATCATTTGCCACCATTTTAAGATTATCTCACGGTGGATTTTTTAAACCAAGCTTAAAAACATCAATCGTTGCTGCATTAGATTTAAAATCGAATGAAAACATTTATAAAGTATTGAAATTTTATGGTGCGTTAAGCAATAATGTAATGCGTGCTAATATGAAATTCCAAACCTTAGCAGAGCCATTTTTAAACTATGGAGATGGTCCAATAACACCTTTATTTGAAGAGTTTCCATCTATGATTAAGGCAATAAGCAGTTCAGAAGCTGAACGAAAAACAATGTTTTTAGATCCTATTTTCAGAAAGACTTTTACAAAAGAATGGAACCATAAAGCCACCTCTGTTTTCCCTAGAGCTTTGAAAGAAATGTGGGTCGTGAATGCGCCAGACCAATCTTTGATTGGCAAAAATTTTGAACAAATCGCTATTGAAGCAGGTAAAGATCCTGTAAATCATTTTATGGATTTATTAGCCGAATATGATACTAAATTAAGATGGAAATGCGACACTTCTAATCATAGAGAAAAAATCCGATTAGACTTATTAAATAGTGAACATTGTATGCCAGGATTCAATGATAGTGGTGCACACAATGTGAACATGGCTTTCCATGATGGCAGTTTGCAAATGCTAAAATCGGTACAGAAACATCCTGAAGTAATGAGCATTGAAAGAGCTATTTATAGATTAACAAAAGAAGCTGCAGACTTTTTAGGCATTGATGCTGGCGATATTTCAGTTGGAAAACGTGCAGATGTAATTATTATCGATCCAAGTAAATTAGATTCAGATATTAACTCTAGTCCAATTGAAGATTTCCATCCAGCTTTAGATGGTGCATACAGATTAGTAAAACGCAGCGGAAAGGTTGTTAAACATGTATTCATCAATGGAATTGAAGCTTATAGCAACAATGGTGTCGTTGGATTTCATGAAGATTTAGGAAAGAAAAAACAATTCGGACAATTATTGAAAAGCACTTGGAGATAATTCCAATTTCTACTAAATAATTCTATTGTTTAGTTCAGTTTTTAAATACTAACTTTGTTGTCTTTTTATATGACACAATCAGTAATTAATAGAAAGTTTCTAATAATACTATTAGGTATTTTAGCTGCACTTGGTCCATTTTCAATTGATATGTATCTTCCTAGTTTCCGACAAATAGCAGGAGAATTTAATGTACCAGAAAAAGTAGTTGCATTCACACTAACCTCCTATTTTTCAGGCATTGCTGTTGGACAATTACTATATGGCCCAATCGTAGATAAATATGGTAGAAAAGTACCTTTATTAGTTGGTTTGTCTATATACATGTTAGCATCTTTAGGTTGTGCATTGGCTAACAGTATTACAATATTAATTACTATGCGATTAATACAGGCTCTTGGTGCTTGTG
>CAYYMF010000003.1:0-71817 GCA_964472755.1 uncultured Chitinophagales bacterium
TACATTTTTTTTGAATTGCTCTTTTAATATAAAAAGTTTAAATCAGTTTATTTTAAATAGACTATTTCAACCGCTTCATTACTCACTTATATTAGTGATTCAATTATTAATCAAATTATATGGATAAAAAAATACAAAAATCTAGCTATTTATGAAATCGACAATTAATACGACGTTTACTATAATCAGAAATTAAACTAATTACAATAAACATCGAAAAAAAACCATAATAAAAAATTACTCTGATTTATCTTTTTTGGCTAAATTCATTCTAAATCCAACATATAAATTCCAACCCATTGCTGATCCCCATATCATTGAGGCATCAAACTTATCAGAATAAGGTGTGCTTGCGCCCATAATTAATGGATTTTGCATAGTATTCAACATATTTTCAGCACCAACATAAATATTCATCAAACCGTCCTTAAAAATTTTATTGATTTGTGTATTCATCATCCAATAACTAGGTGTTTTTGAAGAAGATACAATATCATTTGTTTTATCATTAAAATGTTCAGGCAAACGTTTTGCTCCAATCCATTGAACAGTATAATCAAATTTCCATTGTTTTTTAGTTGTATAGGCTAAATTCATAAACATACGATGTGCTGCAACTAATGGCCTTTTTAGTAAATTATTTTGATAAGTTGTTTTCACATCATAAAAACGATAAGCCACTCTGACATCAAAATTACGAACTGGCTGATAATCGACTTGCATTTGTAAGCTATGAGAATATGATTTACCATCTAGGTTATAAAAACTGACTCTATTATAGTTTTCAAAATCTACAACAACTTGATTGGTAAAGTCTGTAAAATAATAATCAATATTGACCGAGCCATCTCTATAATTCAACAAGAATTTTTTAGTCAGATTTACACCCATATTCCATGCTACTTCAGGTTTAAATGGATATTTAGCAAAGCTACTAGTTTGAATTAATTCATTATTAAAATAGAAATCTCTATTACTTGCCATTAAGCCAGTATTTTCTGCTAACATATTTGCAGTTCTTTGAGCTCTTCCAATCGATGCGCGAATGGCTAATTTTTCATTTGGTGCATACCTAAAATGCAATCTCGGTGTTGCAAACACACCAAATAAATTATTATAATCGCCACGCACACCAGCAACTATATTGATTTTATCTAACCACTTAAAATTATATTCGGCAAAAATTCCCGGTACGATTTCATTTCTCTGAAAATATTTATTCCTATAATTTTCCTTATATCTATCTGCCAAAAAACTACCGCCTACTTTTATTACATGATTAGAGTTTTTTATAATTGTTTGAAAAATATAGTTAGCATAATAACTTTCTTGTTTTGCAGTATAAGTTGTAGAACCAAAATTACTAGCTTGATCATGATAAATAGCAGACAATTGCAAACCCATACTTTGATAAGGTTTATCGATATAAACTTTACCAATTTTTGCCCAAGTTTCAACCCTATTTAATTTATTTTGATATCCCCAAGGATTTGTACCTGATAGTTGTTCCATTCCTCTTTTATAATCTTTTTGACCACCAGTTGTGTTCAAATTCACAACTTTAAAGCCACCTTGAATATCCCAACCTTTTTCACCAAAATAAAACCAGCGATTAGAACCTACAAAAGTATATCCTAATGGATTATCTAAAAACTTATCTTTATTCATATCCACTTTCAACCATTCTCCTTTGCCGTGCAATAAAACACTTGTAGATAGTTTCTTATTTATAACCTGATTCCAAATTAAGTTTCCCTCTGAGCGACCTTGAGTGCTTTGGTATCCATTTAAAACAAGTAAAGGAGATTTCTCATCAAAAGACTTGAGCCATTCTACATTTATCTGTCCTGCTGTACCTTCAAATCCATTGACTACACTTCCTGCACCTTTACTCAACTGCATACTTTCTACAAATGTGCCAGGTGTAAAAGTTAAACCAGTAATTGCTGCAAGGCCTCTAATATCTGGAATATTTTCACGTGTAAAAGAAGTATAAGTTCCAGCTAAACCTAACATTTGAATTTGTTTATATCCACTCACCGCATCTGTAAATCCTACATCAACCGATGGTGTCGTTTCAAAACTTTCACTGAGATTACAACAAGCAGCTTTCATCAATTCTCCAATTCCGATATTTTCTACTTTCATTGCACTATAAATACTGACTGTTGTTGTTGCTTTTTGTCCCACAACCGTAACGCCATCTAAAGATTTTGTAGCTTCATTTAAAAATATTTGTAAATGCAGAATATCTTTGGAGAATTGAATAATTTTTGTTTCATATCCTAGATAACTTATTTCTAGTAGTGTTACAGTATCTGGAACTTCAATCATGAAATGACCTTCCATATCTGTTACCTGATTAAATTTATGATTTAATGAGCTAACATAAGCTCCAATAATTGGTTCTTTCGATTTTGCATCTAAAATCATTCCGTAAATAGTCTTATTAGCTACACTATTTACCGTATCTGCCTCCTGTGCAAAGGCAGATATTATCGGCATAAGCAAAGCTAAAGCTAAACTTATAAAAATCTTATTCATAAAGAAAATTAGTGCGGATGTACTTCCTTATAAGCACAGCAATCAGGAAGCTTTTTATAATTATCATTCGTCGCTTTTACTGTACCTGCGTTGTGTCCAGTTTTTGCAATATTATTTTCTATTTGTTCTAATGTGGTTTTGGTATTATTATAAACCACTTTCAACATTTGGGTATTTTTGTTCCATTCTGCATATTTCACACCTTTGAGGTACGCAGCATTTTCAATACGCTTTTTACATTGCTCACAAACACCATCTACTTTAACAGATTTAGTTATTGTAGCACTTTGTGCAAAAGCAATATTTCCGATTACGAATATCGCTAATATAGTTATTATTAATTGTTTCATTGTTTGTATTTTATTAGTTAAAAAAGAGTTTTATAATATTTGAAATAAATTCAAATACATATCAACCATAATATACTAAGCTACTAAACAATTTATATAGTGGTACTTTCTGTTTCCCGATATCATTGAAAATATCGATATATTTTTTAGCTTCATCTACATTTGTAACAAAACTAACTTTATCGTTTGAGTTCCAAAATGCAATATTAAAAGGAGAAACACTAATTGTTTTAAATTGCACCATTTGGTGTTGGTGCGATTGATCGATACTTATTTTAAATGTTGCGGTTGTTTCGCCACAACAAGATTTATCGTGTTTTTGTTTCTCTTTTGTAGAACAGCAACAATTATCGCCATCAGTTTTTGAAATTAAATTTAAAGATGAGATATTGCCATCACAAAAATGCAATTGTACTGCCATTCCAGATATGGAAAGACTATATACAAACAACATTAATATGGTAACAAAACGCTTCATCTCTATGTAAAATTACTTTTTAATTTTGGTTTTAAATCTTAAATTTTGTCAATCTTATAACCTGCTTCTTGAACTATAGTAATAATTTCATTTTCTGAAATTCCGTTAGCCTGAATTGTCAGAATTTTATCTGGATTGTTAGTATCTACATCCCATTCTACAATCCCAACTTTTTCATCTAAAATAGGACCTACTTTAGAAATACAACCTCCACATTTGATATTGGTTTTAAACTGATATTTTATATTTTCCATAACTCGCTTCTTTCTATTGCAAAATTAATAAAATTGATTGATACTCATTTGTACTTTTTCTATTTTGATTTATAAGATTTACTGATTTGAAGCCAAAATCTTTCCCTCAAAAGAAGTTTTTTCAGTGAATGAAATAATGTAATAATGAAATAATTTCTCACATCTTAATACTTTCTACTTAATACTATTTTTTAACCACAGAGTTGCACGGTGTCTTGATTCTTGGCTCTTGGTTCTATAAATCTTGATTCTTAATACTTACTTCTCAATACTATAATTTACCACAAAGAACAATAAGTTTTTCTTACACAGAGTTTCACGGAGTTTTTTTTCAGGGAATGGTAAATGGAGATTTTATTAATTGTTTAATTATTAAATTACTTAATTTCTCACATCTCAAAATATCATTTCTATTCCGTCTTGATTCTATATTAAATTACTTCCACTTCAATCTCAAACTATTACTCACTACACTTACACTACTCAATGCCATTGCTGCTCCAGCTATCATTGGGTTCAATAAGAAACCATTGATGGGGTACAAAATACCAGCAGCAATTGGTATGCCAATTATATTATAAATAAATGCCCAAAATAGATTTTGCTTGATAGTGGCTACTGTTTGCTTAGATAATTGAATCGCTTCTGGAATTTTTGCTAAATCCGAAGATATAATAGTCATTTTTGCAACATCCATCGCAATATCACTACCTTTTCCCATTGCAATACTGACATCTGCTGTTGCTAAAGCGGTACTGTCATTAATGCCATCGCCAACCATAGCAACGATTTTACTTTCTTTTTGTAATTGATGAATAAAATCAGCTTTTTCTTGTGGTAAAACTTCCGCTTTATAATGTTCAATTCCAGTTTGCTGTGCAATAGCTTTTGCAGTTGCTTCGTTATCTCCAGTCAAGATATATAAACTTATATCCATAGATTTTAATTGTTGAATGGCAGCTATTGAGCTTTCTTTAATTTTATCTGCTATCGCCAAAACTGCTAATGCTTTTTTACTATCCGAAAACCAAATCACAGTTTTAGATTCATTACTCCAAAGTTCTGCTTGCTGGCTTAATTCTTCATCAAACTGAATTTGGTGATTTTTCAATAATCTACGATTTCCTATAAAATATATTTCATTTTCAAAATTCGCTTTTACACCTTCGCCAATAATATTTTCAAAATTCGAAAATTCTATAACATCAACACCTGAAAAATATTGAACCACAGCATCTGCCAAAGGATGTTCTGAACTTCTCTCTATACTATATAAAATATTCTTTTTAGAATCATCATCATCTAACCATTTTACATCTATAACTTGTGGTTTCCCTTCAGTAATTGTTCCTGTTTTATCCAAAACAATGGCATTGACTTTTTTTGCTAACTCCAAGCTTTCCGCATCTTTAATCAAAATTCCGTTATCTGCTCCTTTTCCAACACCAACCATAATTGCAGTTGGTGTTGCTAAACCCAAAGCACAAGGACAAGCAATCACCAAAACAGTAACTGCAGCTAAAAGCCCACGTACCAAACCATTATCACCACCTATCAATAACCAAATCAGAAATGTAATGATTGCAATACCCATTACAGTCGGCACAAAAATAGCTGCTATTTTATCTACTAATTTTTGAACTGGAGCTTTACTTCCTTGTGCATCTTGAACCGTTTTGATGATTTGTGCCAACAATGTTTCCTTACCCACTTTTGAGGCTCTGAACTGAAAACTACCTTTTTGATTAATCGTTCCTGCAAAAACTCGTTCTCCTTCATTTTTCAAAATTGGAATAGGTTCGCCACTCAACATACTTTCATCGACATAAGAATTTCCATTAAGGACAATGCCATCGACTGCAATTTTATCTCCTGGCTTCACTAAAACTACATCATTGATTTGTACATCATCAATTGCAATTTCTTTTTCTATACCATCTTTTTGGATTACCCACAAGGTTTTAGGTTGCAAACCCATCAATTTTTTAATAGCAGCCGAAGTATTTCCTTTCGCTTTTTCTTCTAATAATCTCCCCAACAAAATAAATGCTATAATCACTCCAGAAGCCTCAAAATAAACGTGTGCTTCTATATTTCTTTTAGTCCAAAACTCTGGAAATAACATATTAAAAACACTAAATATATATGCAATACCAGTACTCAATGCCACTAAAGTATCCATATTGGCAGAACGATGTTTGGCTTGTTTCCACGCATTGATATAAAAATCCTTTCCTAACCAAAACACTAAAGGCGTTGCTAATGCCCACATCAGCCAATCGGCATACGGCATATTCATAAATACCATTCCAATCAACATTAAAGGCAATGCAAATAATATAGCCCAAATTGTTTTCTTTTTCAGGTTGGTATATTTTTTCTCGTGAATAGCTTCTAATGTTTCCTGCTCATCTTCATCAGTAATTAATAAATCATATCCAGCAGTTTGTACTACTTTCTGAATTTTATAGATATCAGTTATGTTTGGAAAATACTCTACCGTTAAATTTCCTGTTCCATAATTGACACTTGCACTAATAACACCATCGGCAAACTTGGCTGCATCTTCAGCACTTGCTGCACACGAGGCACAACTCATATCTAAAACAGGTACAGTTTTCTTTATTATTGGCACATCATAACCTAAGTTTTTAATTCGTTGAATAATATTTGGAATAATTTCTAAATTCTCCGTTTCAATAACAGCTCTATGATTATTCAATTCTACTTGATGAGATTTAATGCCTTCAATTTGAGCCAACTCTTTATCAATAATTAACGCACAATGCTCACTTTCCATATTCTCTATTGGAATGAGCATTAAATTATTAATTTTCTTTGTCTCCATAATCTACTTTTTATGAATACAAAATTAGATATTTCAATACTAAACCTAGTTACAATACTTTTGATTTGTTTTGTAAGATTTACTGAAAAGTGAATAAAAACCATTAAAATAAACTTTTATAAAAATCCAAGACAGTTTTAACTAAACGAAGCTCTGAACTTATTAACTGTTTTGTTTTCTGATTGTATTTAGAAATAAAGATTTTATCATACCCTAATTTTTCAGCTTCGCTTAGTCTATTTTCAATTTTATTAACTGCTCTTATCTCTCCACTTAATCCAACTTCACCACTAAATGCAAAACGATTATGAATTGCCACATCTTCATAGGAAGATAATAAAGCAGCAACTACAGCTAAATCTGCACTTGGGTCATCTATTTTTAAACCACCAGCGATATTAAGAAAAACATCTTTTGTGCCAAATCTGAACCCGCAACGCTTATCCAAAACTGCTAAAATCATATTCAGTCTTCGTAAATCATAACCAGTGCTACTTCTTTGAGGAGTACCATAAACGGCAGCAGATACTAATGCTTGAACTTCTACCAACAAAGCTCTATTTCCTTCTATAGTAATTGCAATTGCCACACCACTTACCGCTTCATCACGTTCTGTAATTAGCAATTCTGATGGATTTGTAACGCAACGCAAACCAGATTGTTGCATTTCATAAATTCCCAATTCTGAAGTAGAGCCAAAACGATTTTTAATAGTTCTTAATATTCTATAATTATAATTCCTATCGCCTTCAAATTGCAAAACGCAATCGACAATATGTTCTAATAATTTCGGACCAGCAATCGTTCCATCTTTAGTGATATGTCCAACAATAAAAAATGGAATATGTTGTTTTTTAGCATATTGTTGCAATAAATGCGTTGATTCTCTAATTTGAGCAACACTACCTGGAGCCGATTCCAATAAAGTAGTTTCTATCGTTTGTATAGAATCAATAATAACTAAGTCCGGCTGCAATAACTGTATTTGATGAAGAATACTTTCAACGGCTGTTTCTGTATAGATAAATATCTCTGTATTTTGAGAAGCTATTCTTTCAGCACGCATTTTAATTTGTTTCTCACTCTCCTCTCCTGATACGTAAAGTACTTTTAGATTCGGCGTCTGTAATACCATTTGCAATAATAAAGTTGATTTTCCAATTCCTGGTTCCCCGCCTATTAAAACCAATGAACCATGAACCAAACCACCACCTAAAACTCGGTTTAGTTCTGAGTCAGATGTTAAAATTCTTGATTTAGTTTCATTTTGAATTTCAGCTAGTAATTGAGGTATTGTCGTAGAACTAAACCCTGACTTTAATTTTCCTTTAGGAGTTGTATCTACAATTTCTTCAACATACGTATTCCATTCATTGCAGTTACTACATTTTCCCATCCATTTAGGAGAAGTAGTACCACATGACTGACAAACATAAGTTGTTTTTACTTTATTCAATTTTTGTATTATTTACGTTTAGCATTCCATACTCCAGAAACTTTAGTGGCACTCAATCGATAACCACTTAGACTATCTCTATGTACAACAATCGCTCTGATAATAGTTTTATTTTCAAAATCTACTTTTAATCTTTTATCTTCAAATACCCAATTTCCATAAACTGTATCAATAGTTCCGAACTCATAGCAAGTGTTATCTTTATTCAATACTAATTCATTTTCAGCATAAAAAGCAAAGCCATCGTATTTGTAATGAGTCTGCCATCTTGTATCATAAAAATTAATATCTTTATTTTTTAAACAAGAGGTCAATACAACTAAAGCTAATAAAATACAGAATAGTTTATTCATAATATTTTTTTTCAAGATAATCAAAAAATATTAATCTATGTACCAATATTCTCAAATATTATTATTTACCTTTTTACTTAGTTTTTTTGATAAACCATCATACATTAATGCTAAAAATATAAAATAGTATGGAATCATTGGTAATTTGTATCTAGCTAAAGCTCCAAAATTGAAACTTGTAAATCCAACTGCAAAGGCAAATATTATAGAGAAAATAAAACAAAATAGAATATCTGGGTTTGAAATAATTTTTCCAATAAATTTAAAAATATTTAATTTAAATCTAAACAAAAGCATTACTGAAAGGTATAATGTTACAACTGCCTCTATTGCTGCGACAAATAAGGTTGGCTTCAAGGCTTCCCAAATATACGGACGAAAAAGAGAAACATTCAACGCCTTAGGAAAAACTTTAAATATGCCAAAAGTAGTAAATTCAATATCTCCAAGACTATAAAAAGAACCACCTTGTTGCTGAGAGGAGTAAACTAGCCAGTTTTGTGTATCTTGTACTGTACGCATCATATTGTCAAAACTATACCGATTGGCAACTGATGCAATTTGACTTAAAACTAAAACTCCCAATCCACCACCAATTGCTAATAATACTGGAAAAGAAATAATTTTTACAAATTTATTTTGAATATTTTCCGCATATCTTGCAAACAACCAAACAGCAATTGCAGGTGCAAAAGCTAAAATAATATAAACTTTTACAGTCAAAATAATATAGACCGAAAGTGCCATTAGCAATGAATTCTTTAAAACACTCTTTCGTTTATGAAAAATCTCATAAGATGATGCGTGCAACATTCCTAATGCACCTAAACAAATTGGGTCTTTCATCAAACCAGTTCCCCAAAAAAACACAGACGGAACAAATAAACAAGCTAAAGCCAATTGCTTTTCTAAATGTGGATAGAGTTCGTAGAAAATCTTAAAAATTTTCCAACAACCATATAAGGCAAACATACTTATTACATAAGATGCAATGGTATAAGTTTTTACACCAAAAAAAGTCAAGATATAACCAACTAAAATTGCTGTACGTGTGCCTTCTTCAGTAATAAATGAACTATATCCTCCAAACAATTGATTCATTATCATTCCATAGTCATCTCTCGAACTACCCATAAAAGTAGTCCATACTGCACCAGGGTTAGTAAATGTCATTTTTTGTAATTGTAAAGACAGTTTAAAATACACTGTAGTATCGCCTCCATGATAATAGTACTGATACATCATAGCAGACATAATTGCACCAAAGACTCTAAAATACCACGCTTTCATCAAATATTTTTGATAAATTGGTGAATTACTATTTTTCTGAATGTGTTTTTTTAGAAGAAAATGTACTAAAATCAGAAATGGAATACCCAAATAAATATCATTTAAAAATAAGATATCTTGTATCCAAGAATTAGATAAATGGGTAAATAATTTATCCATTAGACTTCTAAATATTTTATAAGATTATCTATCCTTTCTTTCATTTGAAAATCGTATTCAGATTCATGTTTAATATCTAAAACTGTGTATTCAAATCGCTCAAAAGTTGCTTGTATATTTTTTAAATCTAGTTGATTAATTTTAAGTATAATCTGTAATTTATTTTCTGCTAGAATTTGCTTTACTAACACATTTAAAATTACAGCATCATTACTTTCTACAATTCTTGCAATTTCAGTCAAAGAATAGTTATGCAAATCAGTTTCAATCGTAATAATACCTCCATTTTGCAACAACTCATTATCTTTCATGAATGTCCTCAACAAACTATCCGTAGTACAAAAACCCAGTATCTTTCCAGATTTTTCAATAATTGGGAAAACATAATTATCTACTTGTTCTGCCTTTTTTAAAATTTCAAAAAGATGAGTATCTTCTCGAATCATTAATTTTTCTTCAATTGGCAGAATCCAATCTAAGATTGGTTTTGTATCATCTAATTCGTATAATAAATCAACCACAACATATCCTAAAATTTTTTTTTGATCATCTATGATAAAAGCAAATTTACTTTGATATTGCTCTCCCCATTCAATTGCTTGATACACAAAAGTGTCCTCAAATAAAAATCGAACTTCATAATCTATAGTTTCTTTAGCTAACATATCTATTTTAAAAATACAAGGATTATATCATAAATCAAAATATAGTGCAAATAAAAGCAAAAATCTATTGTAAAATATCAAATTTTACAGAAAACTCTTATCTTGCAAAAAGCTTAGACTTTAAGTCTTTTATTGTTGTATATTATGGAGAAAGAAACATTAAGTATAATATCTTATAACCTCAATGGGATTCGCTCTGCGGTTAGTAAAGGTTTAGCAGATTGGATAAAAGAGACTGATTATGATTTATATTTATTTCAAGAAATAAAAGCTGATTTATACTCAATTCCTACTGAATATTTTGATGAATTAGGTTATAAACATTTATGGTTCCCAGCTCAAAAAAAAGGCTATAGTGGTGTGGGCGTTGTGTACAAAAAGCATCTAGAACCCAATCATATTCAATATGGAATTAATATTCCAAAATATGACAATGAAGGTCGTGTAATTCAGTTTACCATTGGAGATATTACATTCTTAAATACTTATTTTCCTTCAGGTTCAAGTGGAGAAGAAAGACAAAGTGTAAAAATGGATTTTTTAGAAGATTACTTTAATTATATTCAAGAACTCAGAAATAAACACCCAAAAATAATTCTATCTGGCGATTATAATATTTGTCATACAGAAATTGATATCCACGACCCAAAAAGCAATAAAAATTCATCTGGTTTCTTGCCTGAAGAACGTGAATGGATGACACAATTTTTCAACTCAGGATTTATTGATACATTCAGATTTATCAACAATGATTTAAAAGACCAATACAGTTGGTGGAGTTATCGTGCAGGCGCAAGAGCTAAAAACAAAGGCTGGCGAATTGACTACCAAAGTTGCACTAAAAATATGCAAGAGCAACTATTAGATGCAAAAATATTAATGGATGTAAAACATTCTGACCATTGTCCTATTTATTTAAAAATTAAAATATGAGATTTCTTATAATTTTAGTAGTCCCTTTTCTTCTCGTCTCTTGCATTAACAAGAAAAAAGAATTTGTATTTACTTCAACTGATGGCGGACGATATTATGGTGGTACATTTAAATATAATGAAGAAGAATATTTCAAATCATTATTTCCGCTGAATATTACTGAAGTAACAGGGCATAGAATTGCTGAACAAATTTATGAAGGTTTAGTAAAGTTTGATGACAGCACATTGGCAGTTATTCCATGCTTAGCAAAAAATTGGGATATTTCTTCTGATGGTTTAATTTATACTTTTCATCTTCGTGATAATGTTTATTTCCATGATGATGCATGTTTTAAAGATGGAAAAGGCAGAAAAGTTACTGCATCAGATTTTAAGTATTGTTTGGACAGAGTTGCCTTTAATAATCCAGCAGAGAATCAAGGATTTTGGATATTTAAAGATATTGTGAAAGGAGCCAATGAATACTACACAGCCACAGAAACTAACAAACAAGACATATCCGGAATTAGTGGCATTACAGTCATTAATGATACAACTTTAAGAATAGAACTAACTGATCCTTATGCAGTATTTTTAGCTAGATTAGGTTTGACTTTTGCAAAAGTTTATCCAAAAGAGGCTTTTGAAATGTATGGCTCAGATATGAGAAATCATTGTGTTGGAACTGGACCATTTTATATTAAAAAGTTATTAGATAACCAAGTAGTTTTTATGACAAAAAATAAAAATTACTGGGCTAAAGATGAATTTGGAAATCCACTTCCCTATTTGGACAATATAAAAGTTACATTTATTCACGAAAAGAAAATGGAATTACAAGAATTTATCGGTGGAAAATCTGATTTAATTTATAAATTTCCTTTAGAAATGATAGATGAAATTATTGATATAGATAGAAACCTAAAACCTCAATTTCAAAAATTCCAATTGCAATATTTACCTTCGATGAGTTTACAATATTATGGTTTTTTACATATTGGAAAAACATTTAATAACAAACTTTTAAGACAGGCTTTTTGCTATGCTGTGGACAGAGAAAAATTGTGTAAATACACCTTGAAAAACTCAGGATTTCCAGCGAAATATGGAGTTGTTCCGCCAGGAACTGGAACTTATAATTCTTCATTAGTACATGGATTTACTTACCAACCTGAAAAAGCAAGACAACTTTTGGCTGATGCAGGATATCCTAATGGAAAGAATTTTCCAAAAGTTACTTTACAACTGAATAGTGGTGGTGCTAGAAATACTCAAGTTGCGGAAGCAATCAAGAAAATGATTGAAGAAACTTTAAATATAAAAATTGATTTATTACTTATTCCTTGGGCTCAACATTCGGAAGCTGTTGAAGCTGCCAAAGCTGATTTCTATAGAATGGGTTGGATTGCCGATTACCCTGATGCTGAGAATTTTTTAAATTTATTTAACAGTAAATATGTTCCTTCAGACCCAACAGAGAAAACCTATATCAATTCGTTTCGTTACAAAAGTAAAGCTTTTGATGATTACTTTGATGCCGCATTAAAAACGACAGATATGGAAAAACGAAATGCCCTCTACAATAAAGCAGACCAACAAGTGATTGATGATGCCGTTGTTATGCCAACCTATTATGATATTGACTTCCGATTATTGCAACCAAATATTCGGAATTTTCCACAAAACGCTATGGAATATAGAGATATGGCTGAAGTTTATATGTTGCCACCTACTAAGAACAAAAAATAATAGTATGAAAATATTTTGTATCGGCTTAAATTACAGAGAACATATTGATGAAATGAAACATTTTTCATTTCCAGATAATCCAGTAATTTTTATGAAGCCACCAACTGCTTTATTAAAAGACAAACAACCTTTGTATTATCCAGATTTCTCCAATGATGTTCATTATGAAGGTGAAATTGTTTTGAAAATTTCAAAGAATGGAAAAAAAATTGAAGAGAAATTTGCACACAAATATTATGATAGCTTTTCCTTAGGTTTTGATTTTACAGCAAGAGATATTCAAGCCGATTTAAAGAAAAAAGGTTGGCCTTGGGAAATTGCCAAAAGCTTTGACCAATCTGCTTGTATTGGTGAATTTATTCCTTTATATAAAGCAAAAAATATAGATTTTACAATAAGAAAAAATGGAGTTGAAGTTCAACATGGCAATACTGAAATGTTGATTTTTACTTTTGATAAAATTATAAGTTATGTTTCTCAGTTTTTCACTTTGCAACAAGGCGATTTAATATATACAGGAACGCCAAAAGGTGTCGGGCCTGTTGCAGTTGGAGATATATTAGAAGGTTTTGTAGATGAACAAAAACTATTGCACTGTGAAGTGAAATAACTTAAATTATCTATTCTGACTTAATTTTAAAAATACACGTGTAGTAATATAGAAACCAAACACGTATATTTTATTTAAAGACAGAAACGTTAAGTAAATTTAAGCAAAAATGGTATTATTTTTGCGTAATTTGTAATATGATAAAAATCTCATCTGTTATAATTCTAATTGTTTGCTTTCTTAGTTGCAAAGCAGCATTTATATTAATTCCGATGGACAATACTCAAAAAAACCATCTTAAAGCTTATGGAATTGCTTATTTAGCACTCACAAAAGACATTCCTCTTGACTGGCTACTAAATTATAGAGGTGGTTCTTTTGCATTACCTCAAAATTCAATATTAGAAAAAGAATGTTTGATTCGAAATGTAAGCTATGAAGTCATTCCTGATGCAAAAATGTCATCTATACTTAATGAAATAAGCAACCCTGAAATAAATATGGACGCTGTGCGATTAGAAAAAGCTCCAAAAGTAGCAGTTTATTCTCCAAAATCTAAACTACCTTGGGATGATGCAGTTACACTTGCTTTAACTTATGCAGAAATTCCGTATGATGTGATTTACGATGAGGAAATTTTAGAAGGAAAATTACATTTATACGATTGGTTACACTTACATCATGAAGATTTTACCGGACAATATGGTAAATTTTGGTCTGCTTATCAATTTGCAGATTGGTATAAAGAACAAGTTGCAGAATATGAAATGCGGGCTAAAAAACTAGGCTTCAATAAAGTTTCCGATGAGAAAAGAGCTGTTGCACTAAAAATTAAAGATTTTGTTATTGGTGGTGGTTTCTTATTTGCTATGTGCAGTGCAACTGACTCTTATGATATTGCTTTAGCCACTGAAGGTATTGACATTTGCGATGTCATGTTTGATGGCGACCCAATAGACCCACATGCACAAGATAAAATTGACTATCACAAAGGATTTGCTTTTAAAGATTATGAATTAAGTACTAATCCTTATGAATATGAATATTCAGAAATAGATGCATTGCCTTTGGGCAGAGACCAAAGTACTGACTATTTTTCATTGTTTGATTTTTCTGCCAAATGGGATCAAGTGCCGAGCATGCTCACACAAAATCATGAAAAAATACTGAAAGGTTTTATGGGACAAACAACTGCATTTAGAAATCCTTTTATAAAAACAGAAGTCTTAGTTCTCGGAGAAAATAAAAGTTTAGAAGAAGCAAAATATATTCATGGAACTCAAGGCAAAGGCACTTGGACATTTTATGGCGGACATGACCCCGAAGATTATCAACATCGGGTGGGCGATCCTCCAACAGATTTGAATTTGCACCCAAATTCTCCAGGATATAGATTAATTTTAAACAATATTTTATTCCCAGCTGCTAAAAAGAAAAAACAAAAAACTTAATTAAAATATTTCACATGAACATACTTAAAAATTTCATCTCCATTTGCACAGTAATTTTACTGAGTTATAATTCTTTTGCCCAAGAAATAAAGCAGACAGAATACTCATTTGACATTAACAAAGCAATTGATGGTACAGATTACTTTTATTACTTCAATAAAGGAAAAAATGACACTTTCATTAATCTCAAAATAATGACTTTTAATATTGATAATACCACAAAAACCTTATGTAAAGAAGTCTCCGTTTTACCTGAATTCTACAATATTGCAACTCAAAAAATCAAACTTGATTTATGGAATATGAATATAGGCAATCCTTTAGAATATGAAGATGTTTTAAACAACCAAATTAATGTATTTGCAAAAGATACCAGTTGGCAAAATTATTACAAAATATTTAGCAATCAAGCTTCTAAAAACAAAAATATTCAATTAGATTATAATCTAATATCAAAAATCATGACAGACCAAAAAGTGTATGGTTGCATAGAAACAGAATTAAATAAAATTGGTTATACCATTTCACAAGTTGGAATAGAAAAAGTAGGTTTCTTAGATTTAAAATCTTATCCAGTCATCAAAAAAAGATTAAGTGGAAAATTACCTTATTCTGAAAGTCAATTAAAAACTATACCAATTCCTTATATTGTCTATATTGGCATAAATAGAATGCAATAAAGTATGAGAAAAATTGGATTACTGTTCTTTACTTTTTCTTTTTTGATAATTTTCGCTGCTCCACCTGAAATTCCTGAGCCTAAAGTCAAAAATGCAACAATATTAGATGCTCAAACGATTATTATTTATCTAAATGAAGATGATAACATTCAAGAAAATGCAAACAATCAAGATATTCTTATATCTGGAATTAGTAACAGAATCAATATTAAAGGCAATTGTAAAAAAGTACTTATTTCAGGAACAGACAATGAAATCATTTTAGATACAGTACAAGAAATCATTTTAAAAGGCAGCAGAAATACGATTATATGGAATTACAGCAAATTGCCTGATAACAAACCAATAATTACAGACAAAGGTTTTCAAAATAAAATAGAACAAAAAGCAATTGAATAATGAATACATTATACCTCATTCCAACACTACTTTCTGAAAATAGTGCATCTTGCATTCCTGAATATATTACACCTATTATTGAAAAATGTGATGTATTTATTGTTGAAAATTTAAAAACGGCACGTCGTTTTATCAAATTAATACGCAAAGAAAAAGATATTGATGTCTGTACTTTTATAGAAATGGATAAACATAAAAACTATTCCATTGACGAACAAGAATTGTATCTTTTTAAAGATAAAAATATCGGATTAATGAGCGAGGCTGGAGCACCTTGCATTGCCGATCCTGGCAATAAAATCGTACAATTAGCACACGAATTAAATTGGAAAATTGTGCCATTGGTAGGACCAAGTTCTATACTTTTAGCTATAATTGGAAGTGGTTTTAATGGACAAAATTTTTCGTTTAATGGTTATTTACCTTTTGATGCAAAAGAAAGAAAATCAAAGATTTTAGAAATGGAACGTTTGGCTAACAAAAATATTACTCAAATATTTATGGATACGCCTTATCGCAACGCAAAGTTATTAGAAGAAATAATACAAAGTTGTGGTAAAAATACATTACTATCAATTTCTTGCAACCTTACAGCTCAAGATGAATTTACTTATACGAAGACAATAGGCACTTGGAAAAACACAAAAATTGATATTCACAAAAAACCTTGTATTTTTGTACTCGGAAAATAAGTAGTGCTATGATTTTAATTGATGATGTTTTAATAAGTGATGATATTATTGAAAAGCAATTCGTTTGTAATATTGACAAATGCAAAGGTGCTTGTTGTGTAGAAGGCGATAGCGGTGCTCCAGTTTCAGATGAAGAGCATACAATTTTAGAAGAAATATATCCAAAAATAATAGAATATCTTACTCCAGAAGGCATTAAAGCTATAGAAGAACAAGGTACTTGGGTAAAAGAATCTGAAGATGAATATGAACCTTATGCAACACCACTGATTAATGGTGGTGCTTGTGCTTATGTCAATTTTGATGAAAAAGGTGCTGCTTATTGTGGTATAGAAAAAGCATACAATGATGGTGTTATCAACTTCAAAAAACCAATTAGTTGTCATTTATATCCAATTCGCTTATCGAAAATGGAAACTGTAACTGCCATGAATTATGACGTTTGGGACATTTGTAAAGATGCTTGTGTTTTAGGTGAAAAATTAAAAATGCCTTTATATAAATTCTTAAAAGAACCAATTGTAAGAAAATTTGGAGAAGAATTTTATGAAGTATTAGAACAAGTTGCAAATAATGAAATAGAGCCTGAATAAAAATTAAATTATTAAGAATTTACTTTCGAATTAGATTTACAAAAAATTATTGCTTAATTATAAAGTGCAATTTCAAAGATGCCGACAATAATACAATTTTTCCATTTACATTTCGCTCAATTTCATAATACTTTTCATCTAATAATTGGATAAATTCATGAATCTGTTTATGGTTTTTTAAATATTTTTTTAATGCTTGTGCAATTTTAATTTCCTCATCATTTAGTTTTGGAATATAAGCATCTTGATATTTTGTCAGTAATGTTTCTCTCACAACATGCTCTGTATATTCAAAAAAGGTTTTAATTTTTTCCCGACCTTGTTTAGACAATTCATCTACCCATTTTACCAATGCGAAGATGTCATAATGAATGGACAATTTCATCCAATCAACTAAAGTATAAGTAATATCATCAATCTCCTTTTCAGCAATTTCAAGAGCTTCAGAAATACTTCCATTGGATAAAAATGCAATTTTTTGAGCTTTTGTACTAGGAATCCCATTTTTTATCAAAGCCATTTCAATTTCCGAATCACTCAATTGATGTAATTTTATCAATTGACACCTTGAAATAATCGTAGGCAAAATTTGGTCTGGATTCTCTGTAAGCAACAGTAAAATAGTATCTTCTGGTGGTTCTTCCAATAATTTCAACAAGATATTACCTTCTTTTCCTAAAGCCTCTGCCAACCAAATAATTTGGATTTTAAACCTAGACTCATAAGATTTTAAACTTAAATCTCGGATAATAGTTCTAGCTTCATCGGCTGAAATATTACCTTGTCGATTTTCTGCATCAATGCTTTGTAACCATTTATATTCATCTATATATGCATTGTTCAAAATAGCTTTTCGCCATTCTTTAATATAATCAGTACTAAGACTTGGCTTTCCTGACTTAAATGGTACAACAGGATAAGTATAATGAATATCAGGGTGAATCATTTTATTTGATTTAATACATTCACCACAAACACCACAACTATCCTCATTTTGTTTATCCTCACAAACTAAATATTGGGCAAAAGCTAATGCCAGAGGCAAACTTCCTACACCTGAGTTACTCAAAAACAATTGTGCATGTGGAATATTATTACTCTGCACCAAGCCGATTAAATGCTTTTTAATATCTTCGTGTCCGATTACCTGCTGAAATTGCATTTGGCTAAAATAAGCATATAAAAATAAATTATTGCTTTTGTAAATAAAAGATTTCAAGAATAATAATTCTAAAATTATAATCCAATTGATAAAAAGAAACTAATTGTAAACATTTAATTTTTTAGCATATACTTTCTATCTTTGTAAAATGACTGATATTCGTGTTCGATTTGCTCCAAGTCCGACTGGACCTTTACACTTAGGTGGTGTTCGTACTGCTTTATACAACTATCTTTTTGCTAAAAAGAATAATGGTACATTTATTTTAAGAATTGAAGATACTGATCAAAATCGGTTTGTACCAGGTGCTGAAAAATACATTATGGACAGTTTAGCTTGGTGTGGTATTAAAATTGATGAAGGCATTAATGAAGGTGGTGATTTTGGTCCTTACAAACAAAGTGAAAGGAAAGAATTATACAAACAATATGCCGATGCTTTAATACAAAGTGGACATGCTTATTATGCATTTGATACAACTGAAGAATTGGAACAACTAAGAAAAGAAAACCCTAATTTTGCCTACAATTCAAAGGTTAGAGGGCAATTAAACAATAGTTTAAATTTAGATGCGGATTCTATACAGAATAAATTAAATAGTGGAATACCTTATGTGATTCGTATCAAAGTTCCAGCTGAAACAGAGATTAGTTTTAATGATATTGTACGAGGTGCGGTTAGTTTTCATTCAGCTCAAATTGATGACAAAGTAATGTTTAAAAGTGATGGAATGCCCACCTATCATTTAGCCAATGTCGTTGATGACCATTTAATGAAAATCTCACACGTTATTCGAGGAGAAGAATGGCTTCCTTCTACACCTATTCACGTATTATTGTATGAGTTTTTAGGTTGGAGTGCAACAATGCCACTTTTCGCACATTTGCCATTAATATTAAAACCAGATGGCAACGGAAAACTCTCCAAAAGAGATGGCGATAGATTAGGTTTTCCAGTATTTCCGCTCAATTGGACAAATCCTGAAAGCGGTGAAGAAAGTCAAGGTTTTAAAGAGCGAGGTTTCTTACCTGAAGCATTTGTAAACTTTTTGGCTTTTTTAGGTTGGAATCCAGGTACTGACCAAGAAATTTTATCTATGCAGGAATTGATTGAATTATTTAATATCGAGAAACTTCATAAATCTGGAGCAAAATTTGATTTTGAAAAAGCTAAATGGTACAATGCTTCCTATATCAAATCAATGGGAAGTGCCACTATTACAAAGTGGCTTCAAACACAAAACCATTATCAAAATATAGATACAAATTATTTGACAAATGCGATAGATTTGATAAAAGAACGTTTAATTTTCCTACAAGACATACAACACTTCCAATATCTCTTTAATATTCCTAATAATTACGACGAAACTAATTTAGCTAAATTAGGTACTATAAAAAGCAATTTCAGCATCAATCAATTTGAAAATACACTAAATAATTTAGAAACGTTTAATGCCAATTCAATTGAAACAACGATAAAGGAATTTGCAGAAAATCATCAAATTAAAGTAGGTGAAATGATGAAGTTTTTAAGAATAAGTTTAGTTGGCGAACTATCAGGTCCAGCCATTCCTGATTTAATTGTTTTATTAGGAAAAGAAAATACCCTAAATCGCATTCAATTAGGATTGGCGAAATGTCAATAAACTTTAAAAAATAGATCTATTGTGTTCATTTACAAGTCATAAGATTTAATAATGATTTGATATAAAGATTCAATAGAAAATAGCAAAAAATCGTATCTTACAAATTCAATTCAAACAATAAAAAATCAAATATGAGAGAAGTATTTATCGTATCATTTGCAAGAACACCCATTGGAAGTTTAGGTGGTGTATTGGCTAGTGTAAATACAGTAGAATTAGGTAAAATTGCAGTTCAAGCAGCAATGGAAAGAGCCAAAGTTAATGGAGATATGGTTGATGAAGTCATTCTGGGCAATGTACTTCAAGCAAATATTGGTCAAGCTCCAGCACAGCAAGTTTCTATCGCCGCAGGTATCAATACTAAAACACCTTGTACAACTGTCAATAAAGTATGTGCTTCCGGCATGAAAGCAATTATGTTAGGTGCTCAATCTATTCAATTAGGTGATAATGATGTAGTAGTAGTTGGCGGAATGGAAAGTATGAGTAATGCTCCACATTATTTACCAAGTGGAAGAACTGGAATTAGATATGGAAATGGCGAAATCATAGACGCTATCGTTCGTGATGGCTTACAAGATCCATATAAAAAATATATGATGGGCAATGCTGGAGAAGTTTGTGCGAAACATTATTCATTCAGTCGAGCAGATCAAGACAATTATGCGATTGCATCTTATGAAAGAGCCGCTGAGGCATACAAAAATGGCTATTTCAATGAGGAAATTATTCCTGTTACAATTGCTACAAGAAAAGGAAATATCACGATTTCTGAAGATGAAGAATATAAAAAATTCGATAAAGAAAAGGTAGGTGCATTAAAACCAGCATTTGAAAAGGAAGGCACAATTACAGCTATCAATGCTTCAAAAATTAATGATGGAGCTTCGGCAATGGTTTTAATGAGTGGCGAAAAAGTAAAAGAATTAGGCTTAACGCCATTAGCAAAAATCGTATCTTATGCAGATGCTTCACAAGAACCAGAATGGTTTACAACAACGCCTTCTAAAGCAATTCCTAAAGCATTAGCAAAAGCAAACATAGATATCAATTCAGTAGATTATTTTGAAATTAATGAGGCATTTTCTGTTGTTGCATTAGCCAATATGAAAGAAATGGCTATTGCTCACGAGAAAGTAAATGCTTTTGGTGGTGCTGTGGCTTTAGGACATCCCATAGGTAATTCTGGTTGTAGAATTGTGGGTACGCTAATTTCTATATTAAAACACAAAAATGGCAAAATTGGTGCTGCTGGAATTTGTAATGGCGGCGGCGGTGCAAGTGCTATTGTTATTGAGAAAGTTTAAAAATATTTTTAAAAATAAAAAAAGCTGTTTGTTTCACAAACAGCTTTTTTTTATTTCTTTCGTAATTCAAAACTCTGACCAAGATAAACTTTACGCACCATTTCATCATTGGCTAAATCTTCAGCACTTCCTTGTTTTATAATTTTTCCTTCAAATAATAAATAGGCTCTATCTGTAATCGATAAAGTTTCATGTACATTATGGTCAGTAATTAGAATTCCGATATTCTTTTCTTTCAATTTTTCTACAATATGCTGAATGTCTTCTACCGCAATTGGGTCAATACCAGCAAACGGCTCATCTAACAAAATAAACTTAGGGTCTGATGCCAATGCACGAGCAATTTCAGTTCTTCGACGCTCTCCTCCTGAAAGTAATTTCCCTTTTGATTTTCTAATTTTTTGTAATCCAAATTCATCTAAAAGTGCTTCTAATTTTTCAGCTTGTTGTTGCTTACTTAAATCGGTAAATTCTAAAATAGCTTTTATATTATCTTCAACACTCAATGTTCTAAAAACAGAATTTTCTTGAGGTAGATAACCAACACCGTATTTTGCTCTTTTATACATTGGCACCTTAGAAATATTATGCTCATCTAAAAAAACGTTGCCTTTGTTTGGTGTAACCAAACCAACTGTCATATAAAAAGTAGTTGTTTTTCCAGCTCCATTTGGGCCCAATAGTCCAACAATTTCACCTTGTTTTACTTCGATAGAAACATCATCTACAACATTTCTACTACCATAAGTTTTAAATAATTTTTCTGCACGCAGTACCATTTTTCTATTCAATATCTTTTAATCTAAGTTCAATTTTAGTTTGATTATTCCATTCATTGGTATATAATTGATAACAAACATCAAAAGATTCTTTATTTTCTAATATTTCATACAAATCTGCCATACCAAAACCAATACCATTTACTGGATTTTGTCCATCTTTCAATAAATTTATTTTTAGATGTGCCTCTTTAACAACTTTTGAAAAACCTGTATCATAAACATCTTTAGTCATAAATGTTGGTCGCATATTTTCTGGACCAAAAGGTGCCATTTGCTCAATAATATTATAGAATTTATCTGTAATATCTGAAAACTCAATTTCAGCATCAATATCAATTGGAGCAATCAACAATTCCTCTGTTATATTATTCTGTACAACTGATTCAAACATTTCCGCAAATGCATCAATTTTATCTAATTCAATCGTTAAACCTGCTGCATATTTATGTCCGCCAAACTGTATTAAATGTTCACTACATTGGTCGATTGCTTCATATAAATCAAAGCCAGGCACAGAACGTCCAGAACCAACACCTTTCCCATTTGACTCTGTCAAAATAATAGTTGGTCTATGATATTTATCTATCAATCTTGAGGCTACAATTCCAATAACGCCTTTGTGCCAATGTGGTCGAAATAAAACCGTAGATTTCTTTTGAATTAAAAGTTCACTTTGCTCAATTATTGCAAAAGCTTCTTCGGTAGTATCTTTATCAAATTCCTTTCTTGTATCATTATTTTCTTGAACTTTTTTAATTTTTGTAATGGCAGTTTCTAAATCTTTAGCCACTAACAACTCAACGGCTTCTGAGCCATGAGCAATTCTTCCAGCAGCATTAATTCTAGGTCCAATTATGAATACTAAATCAGTAATTTCTAATTTTCTATTCAATTTTAATTCGTTTATTAGTGCTTGAATACCAGGTCTAGGTTTTTTATTGACCAAATCAACACCAAATTTTGCCAAAATACGATTTTCACCAGTTACGTGAACTAAATCAGAAGCTATACTCGTAGCAACTAAATCCAATTCTTCATATATCTGCTCTTTATTTATATTATTTTTTTCAGCATAAGCCTGAATTAACTTAAAACCAATTCCACAACCCGACAACTCTTTGTAAGGATAATTACAATCTGGTCTTTTAGGGTCTAAAACAGCAACTGCATCTGGAATCGTTTCGGCTGGAAGATGGTGATCGCAAATTATAAAATCAATACCTAATGATTTGGCATAATTAATTTTTTCGTGAGCTTTGATACCACAATCTAAAACAATAATCAAAGACACCTGATGTTCTTTTGCAAAATCAATTCCTTGTATTGAAATTCCATAACCTTCCGAATATCTATCTGGGATATATGTGATTAAATTGGGATAAATTTTACTAAAAAAAGAATAAACCAAAGCAACCGAAGTGGTTCCATCTACATCATAATCACCATAGATTAAAACATTTTCGTTATTTTGAATAGCCTTTTCAATTCTATCAATCGCCTTATCCATATCTTTCATAAGAAATGGATTGTGTAAATTCTCTAAACTCGGTCTGAAAAATTGTTTTGCTTCATCATAAGTAGATATTCCTCTTAATACTAATAACCTGCATAATACAGGATGAATTTTGAGTACATCTTGTAAATGGCGAACTTTTTGTTCATCAGCTTCTAAAAAAATCCATCTTTTTTGTTCACTCATATCTCGCTAAGTTAAAAAAATATTTCCTTTTTACTAAACCTACAAAAATATTCTATAATTATTAGCCTAAAACTCAAAATGGAATGGTATTTTTGTACTATATTAAATGTTTTATGAAAAAGGTGATTTATCATGCAGTGGGTACAACTCATTTGATACAAGAAAAGATAAAAGAATTATTGGAAGATTTAATCCAAAACCAACACTATACTGAAGAAGAAGGTAAGCGTATTATTGATGATTTTTTTGGAGACATTAAATCAAATATAGAAAATGTAAAATTTTCAATGGAAGTTAAACTTGATGAGCTATTCAAAAAATTAAATATAGATTCATTCACTACCTTTAAAAACAATATCAACCAAGTCATAAAAGATATTGAAGACAATCCATATTTACCTACTATCATCAACCACAAGAAATAAGCCTCTATTTAATCTATGAAAACAATTGAACTGCATAATTACAATATCATATTTGATGATACTTTCAAATCATTAGAGCGATTTTTAAATTCAAAAAGTTACTCCAAAAAAATTGTACTTGTAGATGAAAATACTAAGGAACATTGTTTGCCTTTGCTTTCAGAACAAATTAAGATTGATGTTATCATTGAAATAAAATCGGGCGAAGCCAATAAAAATATTGAAACTTGTGAATTAATTTGGAAATCCTTAATTGATAATACAATTGATAGAAATGCTGTATTTATAAACTTAGGTGGTGGTGTAATTGGCGATATGGGTGGTTTTGCTGCAAGTTGTTATAAACGTGGTATTGATTTCATACAAATACCAACAACCCTTTTATCACAAGTTGATTCTTCTATTGGCGGAAAATTAGGCATTGATTTTAAATATGGAAAAAACTTAATTGGATTATTCCAGAATCCTAAATTAGTTTATATAAATAAGCAATTCCTTAAAACATTGCCTAAAAGACAATACATCAATGGATTTGCTGAAATTTTCAAGCATGCATTAATTCAAGATGCTGCACATTGGCAAAAACTCAAAGATATTGACATCTTTAATGAAAATATAGATGAGATATTGTATCAATCTTTATTAGTTAAAAAACAAGTTGTTGAAGCTGACCCATTTGAAAAAGGATTGCGAAAAATATTAAATTTTGGACACACTATTGGCCATGCCATTGAAGCTTATTCATTAGAAAACGAGGTAAATCCACTTTTGCATGGCGAGGCAATTGCTATTGGAATGATTTGCGAAGCCTATTTATCTTATAAAAAAACTGGATTATCGGAATCTGAATTAAGAGATATTCATCAAACATTATTAGTGTTTTTTCCAAAATATAATATCTCAAAATTTCCAACAGATAAAATTATTCAATCCATGATGATGGATAAGAAAAATAAAGGAAAAAATATTCAAACAGCTTTATTAAATAAAATAGGAAATTGTGCCTTTGATATCAATATTATTGAGAAAGAAATTGCTGATAGTCTTGATTTTTACAAATTTTCATAAAATAATTCAACTTTTTGAATCAAAACTTAATATTTTTTGAAAAAATGTAAAAAATTTTACATAAATTTTACAGTATTTAAAAAATATTCTTATACATTTACATTAAAATATAGATATATGAACGAAATACTACAGCGCGAAGCCGCAATTACAATCGTAAAAGACACATTCACAAGATTTCTTTGTGATTATTTACACCTAACAAAAATTTCATCTCCAGTTGCCGTTTTAGATGGCACTGGAATTAATGATGACTTAAATGGAATTGAGCGTCCAGTATCTTTCCCAATTAAGGCGTTAAATGAACAACGAGCAGTTGTTGTACACTCTTTAGCAAAGTGGAAAAGATTACGTTTAAAAGAATTAGAAGTTGAAGCTGGAAGAGGAATCTTAACTGACATGCGTGCATTACGTCCAGACGAAGATTACAGTCCAATTCACTCTATTTATGTAGATCAATGGGATTGGGAAAAACACATTAAGCCTGAAAATAGAAATATCGATTTCTTAAAAGATACTGTAAAAAGAATTTATAGTGCTATAAAAGAAACTGAAAAAGCTATTCAACAATATTATCCAAATGAAGAACCAGTCTTACCTGAAGAAATATTTTTTATTCATTCAGAAGAGTTATTACAAAAATATCCTGGATTAACACCAAAAGAAAGAGAAAATGCTATAACTAAAGAACACGGTGCTGTATTTATAATGGGTATTGGTGGTGCATTATCTAGTGGCGAAGCTCATGATGGAAGAGCCGCTGATTACGACGACTGGAGTACATTAAACCAAGATGGTTTCAATGGCTTAAACGGAGATATTATTCTGTGGCATCCAAAATTACAATCTGCTTTTGAAGTTTCATCAATGGGTATCCGTGTAGATAAGTCTGCATTAGAGCAACAATTAAAAATTAAAGGTATGGAAGACAAAGCAAAATTAGCTTTCCATAGCATGCTATTAAATGGCGAATTAACAGAAAGTATCGGTGGCGGAATTGGCCAGTCTAGAATATGTATGTTTATGTTAAATAAATCTCATATTGGAGAAGTACAAGTAAGTATTTGGCCTGAAGAAGAAAGACAAAAATTACAAGCACAAGGTATTACGCTATTGTAAGCAACCTTTTAGTTTTATCTGATTGTAAAAATCTTCGTACATAGGAACAATATTTTCAATTTTGAATTGCAGTGCGTTTTGATAAGCATTCTTTCTAAATTGCTCTAATATTTCCTCATTTTGCAATAAAAACAAACACTTTTCAACCATACCATCAACATCTCCAACAGGCAAGACAAATCCAGTCTTGCCTGTTATATTTACTTCAGGAATACCACCAGCATCTGAAGAAATAACAGGTACTTCACAAGCCATTGCTTCAAGTGCTGCTAATCCAAAACTCTCACTCTCGGAGGGCATTAAAAACAAATCTGAAATTGCCAAAATTTCCTCCACGGCATCTTGTCTTCCTAAAAAGCGGACATCTTCAATTGCACAAATATTTCTCGCTAATATTTCTATATGCTGTCTTTCTGGACCATCGCCGATTAATAATAATTTAGAGGGTATGATTTGTTGAATTTTGCTAAATACTTTCACAACATCATCTATACGTTTTACTTTTCTAAAATTAGAAGTATGTACCAAAATTTTCTCTCCATTTGGTGCTATTGCCTTTCTAAAGTGTTCTTTATTTGTTTTTTTAAATCTAGAAAAATCAATAAAATTAGGTATCACTTTAATATCTTTTTCAATATTAAAATGTGCTAAAGTATCACGACGCAAATCTTCAGAAACTGCTGTAACACCACACGAATGGTTAATTGAATAAGTAACTACTGGCTCATAAGTTGGGTCTTTTCCTACTAAAGTTATATCAGTTCCGTGCAAAGTAGTTATCACCGGAATTTTCTTTCCTTTGGTTTCCAAAATTTGCTTTGCCATATAAGCTGCTGATGCATGTGGAATCGCATAATGTACGTGAAAAATATCTAAATCATCGTGTAACGCAACATCTACTAATTTACTTGCCAATGCTGTTTCATAAGGTGCAAATTCAAACAAAGGATAATCTGCCAAACTCACTTCATGATAATAAATGTTTGCACAAAAAGTATCTAAAAGCCTTGCAGGCTCTCGATAAGTAATAAAATGCACTTTATGACCACGTTTTGCCAAAGCTTTACCTAATTCTGTTGCTACAACACCACTTCCTCCGTAGGTTGGATAGCAAACAATTCCAATATTCATACTTGCAAGTTACATTATTTCAAATAATAATAATAATAACCTCATTAATATAGAGAAAATATAGTAAGAATAAACTAATGATATTTATCATATCTTCTTATATTAACTTTAAATGAACTCACTTTTTTATGTATAAAAAAATGATTATTTTTGCACAAATCAATTATTTTAAAAATGGATGCTACTATCAGTGACAAACAAACAAACAATTTAGAGTACCTTGGTGTAACCAATCCAAATCAAACTTGGAATGCAACGAGAGAAGATTTAATCAACAAAACGTTAGAGTTTAATTTAGGAACTTTAAATGACACAGGTGCATTATGTATAAATACTGGTGAATTTACTGGAAGATCACCTAAAGATAAGTTTACTGTAAAAGATGAACTCACTGCAGATTCAGTAGATTGGAATAATATCAACCAGCCTTTTGCTCCAGAAGATTTTGATAAATTACAACAAAGAGTCATAGAATACATCAACACATTAGATAAGATTTATATCAGAGATGTAAGTGCTTGTGCTGATCCAAAATACAAAACCAACGTTCGAGTAATTACAGAAACGCCTTGGGCTTCTTTATTTGCAGATAATATGTTTATCCGTTCATCTCAAGAGGAATTAAAGAACTTCCAACCTGAATGGACGATTTTGTGTATTCCTAGCTTCCACGCAGATAAAAATATAGACAACACAAGACAACACAATTTCTCTATCATCAACTTTACAAAAAAAGTAATTTTAATTGGTGGATCAAGTTATACTGGTGAAATTAAAAAAGGCATTTTTACAGTTTTAAATTATGTTTTACCTCATCAAAAAAATGTATTAAGCATGCACTGCTCTGCAAACATTGGTGCTGAAGGTGATACTGCTTTATTCTTTGGATTATCAGGAACAGGAAAAACAACACTTTCTGCTGACCCAAACAGAAAATTAATTGGAGACGACGAGCATGGCTGGAGTGATACAGGTGTTTTTAACTTTGAAGGTGGTTGCTATGCAAAATGTATTGACTTAACAGAAGAAAAAGAACCAGATATATTTAGAGCAATCAAACCTGGTGCAATTTTAGAAAATATTTGTTTCCACCCAGAAACTAATCGTGTAAATTACGAAGACACTACAATAACTGAAAATACTAGAGTTTCTTATCCTATTCATCATATTAATAATATTGCGGAACCATCTGTTGGTGGTATTCCAAAAAATATTTTCTTTTTAAGTTATGATGCATTTGGTGTATTACCTCCAATTTCAAAATTAACACCAGAACAAGCTATGTATTTATTCATTTCAGGTTATACTTCAAAAGTTGCAGGAACTGAAGCTGGTGTTACTGAGCCACAAACAACTTTCTCAGCTTGTTTTGGTGCAGCATTCTTGCCATTACACCCAACTGAATACGCAGATATGTTAGGTAAAAGATTAAAAGAAAGTGGAGCAAATGTTTGGTTAATCAACACAGGTATGACTGGTGGTGTTTATGGCGTTGGACAAAGAATGAGCTTGAAATATACTAGAGCTATAATTGCAGAAGCATTGAATGGTCATCTAGAAAATGTTGAATTTGAAACTTTGCCTATTTTCAATTTAAGGATTCCTTCATCATGTGCTGGTGTTCCAAGCGAAATCTTAAACCCTAGAAATACGTGGACAGATAAAGCAGCTTATGATGCCAAAGCAAAAGAATTAGCAATAAAATTCAACGAGAATTTCAAAAAATATGCTAACTTAGCAAGTGAGGCAATTTTAGAAGCTGCTCCGAAAGTATAATTCAAACTATAAAACATAATATTATGTTAGCAGAAGGGATTAAAGCTCCAGAAATAAAAGGAGTTGATTTTAAAGGAAAAAACACCATCTTGTACTTTTATCCAAAAGATGATACGCCTGGTTGTACTGCAAATGCTTGCAACTTTAGAGATAATTATCAATCTTTAACAAATAAAGGATTTACAATTATTGGTGTTAGCCCAGATAATGAAATCTCTCACTCTAAATTTAAAGAGAAATACGAATTACCATTTGAATTAATTCCAGATACAGACAAATTAATAGCAAAAGCTTATGAAGTTTGGGGAACAAAAAAAATGTACGGAAAAGAATATGAAGGTATATTACGTACTACATTTGTAATCAATAATGATGGCGTTATAACTAATATCATTTCAAAAGTAGATACAAAAAATGCTACCGAACAATTATTGGATACATTGGGTATTCAATAATTGTTTTTAATATTTTGGATTTTAAATCTAGTAAAATGGACATAAGCAATTTAATTGAACGTTCGGGAGCAATAAGGAAATTTTATAGTTTACCTGATTTATCCATAAAAGATTGGGCATTCTTAATGTCTATATCTAGTTTTCGTTCCATAAAAAAAGGAGATGTTTTTATTAAGGCTGGTACTGTTTCTGAAGAATTAGGTTTTATCATCAAAGGAAGTTTTAGATTCTTTTATGAAAAAGAAGATGTAGAAAAAACAGCCTATTTTGTTTTTGAAAATCAGATAATGGCATCTTTTGAAGGAATACTTGAGAAAGCTCCAAGCAAAACAACCATACAAGCACTTGAAGACGGAGAAATATTTGTTATTGATTATAATAAAATGCGTAAGATGTACCATACATCTTCAAAATTTGAAAATATAGGAAGATTAATTGGTGAATATTATATTTTAATGCTTCACAACCAACTATCCTCTTTCTTATTAGACACACCAGAAGAACGCTATTTAAAATTAGTAGAAAATAATGCTGATTTATTAAACAAAGTTCCCTTACAATATATTGCTTCTTATATTGGTGTAACACCTGTTTCTTTGAGCAGAATCCGAAAGAGAATTATTTCTAAGTAATAAATTATCTTATTTATTCACTTATGATTACTGTCATTCTATACATAGTTAAAGAGTTGTTAAACATAAACAATTTGTCTATAAGGCTTTATCTTTGTAAAAATTTAAACATATAACCTATAACACATTTTTTTATAAAGTATCTTATTTTAATTTTTTAATTACTAGTATTTTACTATTTCACGCCTGTGTTAAACCAGGTGGGCAGAGACAAACACCAAAGCCTAACTTAACATTAGCTTGGGAAGAAAACTTTAATTCATTAGATGATACAAGATGGTCTAAAATTCCAAGAGGAACTGCCGATTGGCAAAAACACATGAGTGATTTAGATGAATTATATGCAATTAGAGACGGAAAACTTGTATTAAGAGGCGTAAAAAATACAATGCTCCCTTCAGACCCAGCTGAATACCTTACAGGTGGTATTTATACAAAAGACAAAGTGGCTTTTGGACTAGGAAGGATTGAAATTCGTGCAAAATTAAATGCTGCTAAAGGTGCGTGGCCAGCCTTTTAGTTATTAGCTCAAGGTAGAAAATATCCTCAAGGTGGAGAAATTGATATTATGGAGCGTTTAAATAGTGATAATTTTGTGTATCAGACAGTTCACTCTACTTACACTATTGATTTAGGCATAAAAGATAATCCTAAGAATTACGGAACAGCAAGTATTAACCCAAATGATTTTAATACTTATGCCGTTGAGAAATATGCAGATAAAGTTGTATTTTATGTAAATGGAAAACAAACATTTTCTTATGCAAAAATCCAAACTAATAAACCTGATCAATTTCCGTATGCCGAAGGCGACCACTATTTATTATTAGATATGCAATTAGGCGAAAGTTGGGTTGGTGCAGTAGATCCAAATCAGTTACCAACTGAAATGGAAATAGATTGGGTAAAATACTATACTTTCTAATTCAATTATATTTTTATATTTTGTCAAATGGCAACTTCAAAAAGAAGTTGCCATTTACATTTTAAACCGATAAATAATCATTTTTTAAAACTATTGAATAAATTTTAAACAAATAAATTCTTTGAAATTTGTAACTTTACGAAAAGCAGAGTTTATCTTGGCAAAAACACTCGTAATATTCGCTCATCCATTTTTTGAATTCCCAGATTCTAATCAAGAATTAATTTCAATGTACGAAGATAAAGAGCAGTTCGACTTTATGGACTTATATGAATTTTATCCAAATTTTCATATTCCTGCTTTTAAAGAACGGAAACGTCTAACAAAATACGATACTTTTATATTTCATTTTCCATTAATTTGGTTTGATATTCCACCACTATTAAGACTGTGGTTAGACGAAGTAATGGATGCTCGTTGGACAAAAAAAGAAATAGATAATCCACTAGAAGGCAAACGGGTATTTATTTTTGTAACAACAATCAGTAAACGAAGATCGTTTGGGCAATACGGGAAATATAAAATAGAATTTGAGAGTTTATTGACAAGTTTTTCTTTACTTTTAAAAGTACTCGAAGCAAAAGTATATCCAATCTATACTGTGTTTGATTCTGAGCATCAAACAAAAGAAAATATAGAAATTCATAAACAAAATTTTTTCGGCATTATAAACCAAACTTAAATTTAAACCAAAAATATAGATGACACACGAGAATAGCTTTTCATTAACTGCTTTAACATTTTTAGGTGCCGCTATTATTATTGTGCCATTAGTCAAAAAATTTGGTTTAAGTTCTATAATTGGCTATATTTTAGGTGGGATTATCATTGGCCCATTTTGTCTAAAACTAACAGGAACACAAACTGTAGGTGTTATGGAAGCCACAGAGTTTGGTGTCATCATGTTGCTATTTTTAGTGGGCTTAGAAATGGAACCCAAAAAGTTTTGGACAATGCGTAAACAAATTTTTGGTTTGGGCGTTGCTCAAATGGGGTTAACTGTTTTGATTCTAACTTCTATTCTAATATTATTTGATTGGGAACGTAATATGGCCATTGCTGCATCACTGTGTTTTGCTATGTCATCTACAGCTATTGTATTACAAACTTTAACCGAAAGACAAATAATGAATACGACGGCTGGTGAAGCCTCATTTTCAACGTTATTATTTCAAGATATTGCTGTAATTCCAATTTTAGCATTCTTACCAATTATCGCTCACAAAGAGTTAGTAAATGATACTGAATCTGAATTTATAATCCAAATGTTACCTGAATGGATGCAAAGTTTCTCTGTAATTATTGGAGGCGGTATTTTATTTGCTTTGGGGCATTTTGTTTTTATTCCATTTTTGCGATATGTTTCTACTTCTGGTATGTCTGAATTACTAACTGCATCTTCTTTATTTTTAGTTATTGGTGTTTCAGAATTAATGGTTGCAGTAGGTTTATCTCCAGCATTGGGTGCTTTTATTGCAGGTATGATGTTGGCGAATAGTGAATTCAGAAATGAGTTAGAATCGAATATTGAGCCAATAAAAGGAATTCTCCTTGCTGTATTTTTTGTGAGCGTTGGTGCAATGATTAATTTCAATATCATTTTTGATGACTATATCTTAATTTTTAGCTTAGTTGGATTGGTTTTAGTCGTAAAATTTGCAGTGCTATTACTGGTTGGCAAATTATTCAAAATAGATTTTGCTCAAAATATATTTTATGCTTTTACTTTATCGCAGGTTGGCGAGTTTGCATTTGTATTATTAGGATTTTCTAAAGAAGTATCCATATTTAATAACCAATTATATGCTCAATTGATAGCGGTTACTACTATAACCATGCTAACAACGCCTATCTTATTAATTATCTACGATAAATTTATTAGTCCAAGTATAAAACCTAAAAATACACGAGAATCTGATTTTGATATTCAAAAAATGGGTCTCCAACAAAAGAAAACTATTATCGTTGGATTTGGCTTTTTTGGAAGTACGGTTGGACGACTATTAAAAGCAAATAAAATTTCAGCAACCATCTTAGACCATGATGCTGAAAGAGTAAAAATATTAAGAGATTATGGTTTTAAAGTATATTATGGAGATGCAACTCGTTGGTCTATCCTTGAGTCATCTGGTATTCATGAAGCTGAAATTCTTGTTCTTTGTTTGGATAATCCAGAGGAAAATATGCGGATTATAGAATTAGTTAAGAAGAAAAAACTAAATCTAAAAATATTTGTACGTGCTAGAAATAGACTTGATGCAGAACTATTTTTAAAAAATGGGATTGATAATTTTTATCGTGAAACGATGGGAACAGCTGTAAATATGGCGGTCGATGTTTTGCACGAAATGGGTATGCGTAAATACACTGCTAGACGAATGGGAAAACGCTTTGAATTAATTGATGCTGCTTCCTTAAAGAAAATGGCAGAGGAAAACAATTTAGATGCTGGTTTCACGATGAAAGAAACAATTCAAAGAGAGCAATTATTATTATCTGAAGATAGTCGAAACTTTGAATCCTATCAACTCATTGAGGAAAATCAAGAAGATGAAAACGAAAGTTTAGATGATGAAATTACAAATTCCAACAAACCGAGCCATGAAGATAATTCACAATTAAATTTGTTCTAAACTGATTGTGAAAGATAGACTCTTCTTCTTTTGAATGCCTTAAATCCAAAATAAATTATAGCAATAAATGTAAGCAAAACCAAAGACCATTTTATTTGTGTCAATACACTGCCAATTTTCAATAAAGTCAAAGAATAGCTTGGAAAATGTGTTGTATTATAAATTGAACAAGTATTTTCTCCAAAATCTACCAAAACAATTAGGATAGGTAACAAATTCAAAACTCGCCACTTTGAATGAGTATATCCACCTCTACTAATCAATAATGTTAGCATTGTCAATAATAAACCTCCATAAATAAATGGATAAATGCTATCATAAATCTTAACAAACTGCACATATTCAGTTCTACCATTTTCGCCTAATTGGTCTAAAAAACTATCCGCAAATGCTTTATCATAACCAAATGTTAAATCAAATGGCATCAAATGTTCTCCATATTGTTGTTGCATTTGAGCTGTCTTATAAGGAATAATTCCAAAGCCAATTACTGCATACAAAATCAACATTATCCAAAGTGATTTTAGTTGAATTTTAGAATAAAAGAAATCAGAAAAGTATTTCATAGTATCAAAATTTTATTGAATCAATATTTATCTTCAAATTTTTTATAGCCTGAAGCCAAATATACTAAAGCACTTATTATACAAACAACCATAATTTTTTGAGCTGTTGGGTGGAAATAAGGGTTTGCATTTGGAACTAATGAACGTACCGTAAACAACAAATAAATATATACGACTAATAGCATACCCAATAATCCAAAAACAAAGCTATAGCTTTTTGGGAAACCAATTTTATAAGTAAGAAATGCAGTTCCAAATGCAACAAACGTCATCGCAACAAAGGAGAAATTTGCTACTAATGCATGTCCTAATAATAATCTATCATAAGGTGTAATAGCAGTACATGCTAACAAAACTCCGTAAGCATAAGCTGATCTCCGAACCAATTTTTGAATGGAGTAATGCTTATCTATTTTAGAAACTTTTGAAATAAATGCTTTAAAAAAATAGGTTATATACCAAGACATTTGAAAAACTGCAATGACAAAGAAAAAGGTGGAAATATTTTTATTTCCACCTGAAAAAGTTTTATATCTTCCTAAATCGCTATAGAAATTTTCCCAAAAAGAATAACCGATACTAGAATGGTCAAAAAAATTTCCTCCTGGATAACATAACATCGCAATTGTTGTTAAAACAACAAACGTTATAATAGAATAAATGAGTGCATTAGCTGCATTCATTTCATCAAATACTTCCTTTTTTATCTTTTCCGTCTCCACCGCCAATTGAATCACGCATTTTGGTATCCGCTTTTACATTCTCAATCTTATAGTAATCCATAATACCAAGGTTACCATTTTTAAATGCTTCCGCAATTGCCATTGGAATTTCCGCTTCAGCTTCAATTACTTTTGCTTTTGCTTCTTGAGCTTTTGCAATCATTTCATGTTCTTGAGCAACTGCCATCGCTCTTCGTTCTTCAGCTTTTGCTTGTGCAATATTTTTATCTGCATTCGCTTGATCCATTTGTAAAATGGCACCAATGTTTTTTCCTATATCAATATCTGCAATATCAATAGATAAAATCTCAAATGCAGTTCCACTATCCAAACCTTTATTCAAAACTACTTTTGAAATAGAATCTGGATTTTCCAACACTTGTTTATGATCAGCAGAGCTACCAATACTCGATACAATTCCTTCTCCAATACGAGCCAAAACAGTCTCCTCTCCTGCTCCACCAACTAATTGTCTAATATTAGCACGAACCGTAACCCTTGCCTTAGCAATTAATTGGATACCATCTTTAGCAACTGCAGTTACTGGTGGTGATTCAATCACTTTAGGATTTACAGACAATTGCACCGCTTCAAACACATCACGACCAGCTAAATCAATGGCAGTTGCTTCTTTAAAGGTCAATGAGATATTTGCCTTATCGGCAGAAATCAATGCACTGACCACTTTCATTACATTTCCACCTGCTAAAAAGTGTGCTTCTAAACCATCTCTATCCACTGGAATACCAGCTTTTGTAGCAGTAATCATTGAATTTACTATAGTTGCTGGTGGTACTTTTCGTAATTGCATTACAAATAGTTGAATTAATCCAATATTTACGTTAGATAGTCGTGCGGATACCCATAAACTAATATATCGCATAAACGTAAATACGAATATTAAGATAAATAGTAAAAGGACAATGGTAATAACTGTTAAAAATGTTCCAGACATAATACTTACTTTTAAATTGGTTTTACAAAAATTTTATTTTCCTCTATTTTATGAATTTGAATTTTAGATTCTGTTGTAATAAATCCTGTTAATGCCCAAACCGTTACTTTCTGATCATTAAATATTGCTTTACCTTCTGGTCTAATATCTGTAACTGCCACACCTTCATCATCTATCTTTAAACCAAAATCTTGAAAATTATTAACTTTCCCATCTATTACTTCCAATACTGAAATTTTGCTTTTTGCAATTCTTTCCATTCCAAAATACAACAATAATCCGTTAATAATAATTGCTGCTAAAACACACAAACTTCCGTACAATGCTCCCAACTCGTAAAACGCCAAAGCCAACCCACCTAAAGTTACTACAAATGCTACTTTTCCAATAATTAAAGTGGGCATTACAAAAATCTCTACTACAAAAAGTAATGTACCAAATAGTAAAATTCCTATAACAATTGCAAGAGGCGACATATCTAATTATACCTTTCAAATATAATCAATTTATTCTATTTTCTGTATTATTGCAATAAAATATTTAGAAAAATGAAAATTGAATTTTGGGTGATTGGTAAAAATAGCGACAAATTCATTGATGAAGGCGTGAATGCTTATCTTAAAAAAATCAAACATTTCAATGACATTCAATTCCATATCTTTTCTGATATAAAAAATATCAAAGAGACGAATATTCTTAAAGAGAAGGAAGCCGAAAAATATTTATCAAAAATTGAGCCTGACGATTGTATTATTTTATTAGATGAAAATGGAGACACACTGAGCAGTCGTAAATTTGCTCATTTCATCGAACAAAGACAAAATCAATCTACAAAAAGATGTATTTTCATCATCGGCGGGGCATTTGGTTTTGGTGAT
This sequence comes from uncultured Chitinophagales bacterium, assembly GCA_964472755.1. Classification (GTDB taxonomy): domain Bacteria; phylum Bacteroidota; class Bacteroidia; order Chitinophagales; family JADIYW01; genus JADJSS01. The sequence continues at coordinate 37,309 of CAYYMF010000003.1, forward strand.
AAGTTATACAAAAGAAGTAATTACAAAATCTCACTTTCTGAAATGACATTTTCGCACCAATTAATCCGACTTATTTTTTTAGAACAATTGTACAGAGCCTATACTATTATTCATAACTTTCCTTATCACAACGATTAATTATCCAATGTCCTATTCCTATGTTTTCGCAAATAAAGACCGGCAACAGCCATCGTAATTGTAAACGTAATTCTAAAAAGCATAGCCTTTATAGTTTTTATCTCATACAAACCACCATTTTTAATATGAAATTGTAGGAACACAAATCACACAATCAATCCAACTGATGCCAATAATAAAAGTTGCACTCCTATCCATTGTTGCTTCCAACTTGCATAAGCTGCGAGCAAATAAATCCAGCCACAAATTAAATTGGTATAAACAATAAATGGAACAAAATTTCCTTCTTTTGCTCGAATACCAAACCAATCAAAAATTACTCATGAAGTCATAAAAATAGATGCTACTCCAATAAAAATCAATAAAGTTGGTTGAAATATTTTTATCCATTTCATTAGCTTAAAAATCTACAATAACAAAGTTAAAAATATTTACTATCTGTTATCTAAATACAAATTTATTATTAACTACTTATACTTACTTAATTTACAAGTCCTTGAATTGCAAAATAAGTACAAAAATACTTTTTACATAACATCGTTATACAAAATATTTAATAATAAGTCAAATTTTTAACAAATTAATTTCAAAATTTGCAAACTTTTTAAATGTTGATAACTTTTATTTAATTGATTGTCAGTATAATAAATATTTATTTTTGCACACATTTGAAAATGAAATTATTTTGTTGTAGTTTTATTTCGTTAAAAAATTTACACATGGAAATAGCAACTATAGAACCAAAAAACAAGAAAATTACTTACGAAGCTGCTAATAATGAAGCGTTAAGATATTTTAAAGGAGATGATTTAGCTGCAAAAGTTTGGGTTACAAAATATGCGTTAAAAGATTCAGATGGCAACCTTTATGAGGCTAATCCAGATGACATGCATTGGAGAATTGCCAATGAAATAGCACGAATCGAAGCACGTTACCCAAATCCAATGTCTGCACAAGAAATTTTTGATTTAATCAAAAATTTTAAATATATCATTCCTCAAGGAAGCCCAATGACTGGAATTGGAAATAATTTTCAAGTAGCATCGCTTTCCAATTGTTTTGTAATTGGAAATGGCAATAACAGCGATTCTTATGGAAGTATTATGAAAATTGATGAAGAACAAGTACAGTTGATGAAACGTAGAGGTGGTGTAGGACACGATTTATCTTATATTAGACCAAAAGGTTCTGCAGTAAAAAACTCCGCATTAACCTCCACTGGCTTAGTGCCTTTTATGGAAAGATATTCGAATTCAACACGTGAAGTGGCTCAAGATGGCAGACGTGGTGCTTTGATGCTTTCTGTTTCTATTAACCATCCAGATGCTGAGGATTTTATTGATGCAAAATTAGAACAAGGAAAAATTACTGGTGCGAATATCTCAGTGAGAATTGATGACGAGTTTATGCAAGCAGTTAAAAACAAAGCAGATTATAAACAAAAATATCCTATCCACAGTAAACATCCTAAATTTACAAAAACAGTCAATGCAAAAAATATTTGGGAAAAAATCGTTCATAATGCTTGGAAATCAGCTGAACCTGGTATTTTATTTTGGGATACAATTGCCAAAGAATCTATTCCTGATTGTTATGCAGATTTAGGCTTCAAAACCGTTTCTACAAATCCATGCGGAGAAATTCCATTATGTCCTTATGATTCTTGCCGATTATTAGCCATAAATCTATATTCTTATGTAGAAAATCCATTTACAGATAAAGCAAAATTCAATTTTGAATTATTTAAAAAACATGTAGCACTTGCTCAAAGAATGATGGATGATATCATCGATTTAGAATTAGAAAAAGTTGATGTAATTTTAGCTAAAATCAATTCAGATCCTGAAGAAGAGTATTTAAAATTATCTGAAAGAACGCTTTGGGAAAAAATCAAAGAAAAAGCCATTCAAGGGAGAAGAACTGGCGTAGGCATTACTGCCGAAGGAGATATGTTAGCCGCTCTTAATTTAAGATATGGAAGTGAAGAAGCAATAAATTTTTCTATTGAGGTGCACAAAACTTTGGCATTAGCTGCTTATCGTTCGTCAGTAGAAATGGCAAAAGAAAGAGGAGCATTTGAAGTATTTGATGCAGAAAGAGAAAAAGAGAACCCTTTTATTTTACGATTGAAAGATGCAGATCCTGATTTGTATGCTCAAATGCAATTATATGGCAGACGAAATATTGCTTTATTAACAATTGCACCAACTGGGACCACTTCTTTGATGGCTCAAACTACTTCAGGAATTGAACCCGTATTTTTACCTGTTTATAAAAGAAGAAGAAAAGTAAATCCAAATGACAAAGATATACGAGTTGACTTTATTGATGAAGTGGGCGATTCTTGGGAAGAATACATCGTATTTCATCACCACTTTAAAACATGGATGAATGTAAATGGTATAGATACCACTAAAAATTATACGCAAGAAGAAATCAATGAATTGATTGAAAAATCTCCTTATTACAAATCTACTTCTAATGATGTGGATTGGTTGAGCAAAGTAAAATTACAAGGAGCTGTTCAAAAATGGGTTGATCACTCTATTTCTGTTACAATAAATATTCCTAATGATGCTACGGAAGAATTAGTCAATGAATTATATTTAAAAGCTTGGGAAGTTGGCTGTAAAGGTGTTACTGTATATAGAGATGGTTCTCGTTCTGGCGTTTTGGTCGCTGCTGATAGCAAGAAAAAAGAAAATACAGATGACAATATAGGTGGTGTATTAACAAACAATTTCCCAACCAAACGTCCACAAATATTAGAAGCTGATGTTGTTAAATTCCAAAACAACAAAGAAAAATGGATTGCATTTGTTGGATTAATAGATGAAAAACCTTATGAAATTTTTACTGGTTTGGCAGATGATGATGAAGGCATTTCTATTCCTCGTTGGGTACAAGATGGACACATCATTAAAAATAAAGATGAAAAAGGCAATACTCGTTATGATTTCCAATTTAAAAACCAAAGAGGTTATAAAACCACTATTGAAGGTTTGTCCCATAAATTTAATCCTGAATTTTGGAACTATGCCAAATTAATTTCAGGTACACTTAGACATGGAATGCCATTAGTAAAAGTGGTAGATTTAATCAACCATATTGAGTTAGATTCTGAGTTTATCAATAACTGGAAAGCGGGAGTGGCTCGTGCTTTAAAACGTTATATTCCTGATGGCACAGAAGCTTCTGGGCACAAATGTTCCAGTTGTGGCTCTAACGAGGTCGTTTATCAAGAAGGTTGCTTGACATGCAAAAGTTGTGGCTCAAGCAAATGTGGTTAATTCAATAAAAATAAATATTTCTGGACAATAAAAATGCCCAACTCCTAAGAGTTGGGCTTCATACAACCGCAAAGAAAACAGCCATAACTAGCGGTCAATACTTGGGCAAAGATTCAACTAATATTCCAAATCTTCAATTTTAAACCAATTATTAAATTATCAAATCTAGCCCAAAGATTTAGTTATTTTTTAAAATAAGCTATATTTTATTAATTTTTGTTAGTACTTTTGTAGGACAAGTATCCTATTTTCAATTCTTTAAGCAGAAAATACATGAAATTCATCATTACATTTTTTATATTTTTTTTATATATAAATAATTTTGCACAGTGTGATACCAACCGATACCGTAAAGAAATCTTTGAAGATTTGATTACACATGAAGATATTATTTACGGCAACAATAAAGACAATAAGGGCGTTTCTACTAATTTATTAATGAGTGTTTACGAACCAAATGAAGTAAGTATTACCGAACTTCGACCACTAATTATTTTTGTACATGGTGGTTCATTTATTGGAGGTGATAGAACCGACCAGCACCTTGATTCAACTGCACAACGATTTGCAAGAATGGGTTATGTATCAGCAAATATTGAATATAGATTAGAACAAACTGTTTTTATTTCTCCTTATGTAAATTTTGCTGATAAAAATAACTGGTACAAAGCTATGATTCGTAGCATACAAGATATTCGAGCCAGTATTCGTTACTTTAAGAAAGATGTAGCCGAAAATGGCAATATTTATAATATTGATACTTCTAAAATAATTCTTTATGGTATTTCCGCAGGTGCAATTGCTGGGTTGCATGCTGTTTATTTAGATAATTTAGAGGAAGCATCAACTCCTTTTAAGAAAAATTTTATTGAATTAGGCGGTTTTGAAGGAAATAGTGGAAGTGCTGGATATACTTCTAGTGGAATTAAGGCAGTCGTGAATTGTAGCGGAGCTATTGATGATGTGAATTATATCAACAATAACTTAGATATTCCACTTATCTCTTTTCATCATAAAATTGATTTAACTGTTCCTTTTGACAAAGGTTGTTTTATAACTGTGGCTTGTTTTTTAGGCGATTTTTATGGTAGCAATCAAATTTCACAACAAGCTAAAAAAATTGGGTTCCCTTATGAGTTTTACCCAATTAATAAAGAAGGACATCCTGCTGATGATTTTAATGACAAGCCTGTTCATGAAATGGTCGTAGAAAAAACAACGGCTTTCTTATACAAACATGTTATTTGTACTGATCAAATGACCCCAATTACTAAAAGAGAAACGAAAACATTTAATATTTATCCAAATCCTAGTAAAGGCTGGATTACCATTGAAAATGAAGCCAATTTATACAATCAAGCATGTAGCTTACAAGTGATTGACCAATTTGGTAATATAGTAAGTGAGCAACAATTTATTGCTAATGCTAATAATCAATTTGCTTTTGCATTATCTAATGGCATCTATACGTTAAAAGTTCTTTCTAATAAAGACTTTACAGTACAATATATTTCAAAACTAGCTATAATACAATAAAAAATTATCCATTGAATATTCCTAAATTCTTGTAATTTTAGCTATGGATTTATTTAGTCATCTTCAAACAGATATTAGTAAAACGGCACAAACATTACTTCTAAAAGTTGGACAATTTGTACCTGAAAATGAATCGGAACAATTATGTAATGACTTAAAATCTATCATTAATTATTACGATAAAAAATATTATGTCGATGCTGATTCACCTATCAGTGATTTTGATTATGATATGCTGTTCAAACAGCTTAAAGAACTAGAAGCAACTTATCCAAATTTAATCACTGCAGATTCCCCAACACAACGAGTTGCAAAAGGTTTAAATGAAACTTTTCAAACTGTTCAACATCTTGTACCAATGATGAGTTTGGAAAATTCCTATAATATACAAGATTTAAGAGAATTTGAGCGAAAAGTAAAAGAATTGGTTGCTGCAAACGAAAAAATTGAATATATCTGTGAGCCAAAATTTGATGGTTCATCTATTGCTCTTGTGTATGAAAACAATCAACTAGTACGTGCTGCTACACGTGGAAACGGTATTGAAGGTGATGATATTACACCAAATGCAAAAGCTATAAAATCCATTCCATTAAAAGCAAATTTTTCACAATTTGGAATTTATAAAATTGAAATTCGTGGCGAAGTAGTGATGCAGCTTGCTGTTTTGGAGCAATTGAACAAAGAACGTTTAGAACAAAATATAATTCTAAAACAAGAAAATAAAAAAGAATTAGAGCTATTTAAGAATGCAAGAAATACCGCTGCTGGAAGCTTACGTTTAAAAGACAGTGCCGAAGTTGCAGCTCGAAAATTAGATGCTATTTTGTACCAAATTGGTTATGCTGAAGATAAAAATGGAAACAATATTACATTTTCTGAAATTTTCAAATCACATGACTACAATTTAAAATTACTTAGTGATTTAGGCTTTAAAACACCTTTTTTAGACAAAACATTAAGCGAAGATATTGACCAAATTATGGCTACTTGCTTAGATTGGCAAGACAAAAGAGATAATTATCCAATCGACATTGACGGTATGGTTATCAAAGTAAACAATACCAAATTACAACAAATTATCGGCAAAACTTCCCATCATCCAAAATGGGCGACAGCTTTTAAATTCAAGCCAAAACAAGGTTTATCAATTTTAGAAAATGTAGAATTTCAGGTGGGTCGAACTGGTCAAATTACACCAGTGGCTAAAATCACACCAGTGCAATTAATGGGTGTTGAAATTAGCTCTATTTCTCTTCACAATGAAGATTTTATTATTGATAAAGATATTCGTCTTTATGATACTGTAATTGTAGAAAGAGCTGGTGATGTAATTCCATACATTGTTGGGAGTTTGCCTGAAAAAAGAAATGGAAACGAAATCAAAATAGAATTTCCTAAAAATTGTCCATCTTGCACTCATCATTTGTATAAAAATTTAGAAGAAAGTGCTTGGCGTTGTATCAATACAAATTGTCCTGCACAATTGGAAGAACATTTGATTCATTTTGTATCCAAAGCAGCAATGGATATTTTCGGTTTTGGAGAAGAAAATGTTAGAACATTTTTAAAAGAAAATCTCATTTCTAATATCGCTTCAATTTATAAAATTGATTATGAAAAAGTAGCACAATTAGAAGGATGGAAAGTTAAATCTATACAAAATCTAAGGGAAGGTATTGAGCAATCTAAACAAAATGAAAATTGGCGATTGTTGGTAGGCTTGGGTATTAGACATATTGGAACAACTACTGCAAAAATGTTAGCAAAACAAGTAGAACATCTATTAGATTATGCTAATTGGACTGAAGAAAAATATATGCAACTTGAAGATGTAGGTCCAAAAGTTGCTTTATCACTTCAAGCATTTTTCTCTGATGAAAGTAATATTGAATTATTGAAAGAATTAGAAAGTCTTGGCTTAAATTTAAAACGTACAGAACGAGTATTACATTCTGAAAAATTAGCTGGCAAAACATTTTTATTTACTGGAACATTAACGCAATTTTCAAGAGATGAAGCCAAAATTTTAGTAGAGAATAATGGCGGCAAAAATTTGAGTGCAGTAAGTGCAAACTTAGCTTATTTAGTGGCTGGAGAAAAAGCAGGAAGTAAATTAACCAAAGCTCAAAAAATTGAAAGTATCCAAATTATTGATGAGTTTGAATTTTTAAAAATGATAGAATGAAAGCGAGTGTTTTAGATATATTTATAGCAAGATTTTATCCTCAAACAAAAGAAAAAATAAATGATTTAATTGCTGATTCAATTTTGTTGAAAAAACTAACAGATGCAGCCTATACAAAATTAGAATCTTCGATTCAATATTATGCAGATATCTCCGAGCAAATAAAATATATAATACTTATTTTGAATGATTGGGCAAATAAAAACTATACAAATATCAATGAAAAGAAAATTATATTAGGCATTTTAGTATTATTGTATTTTGTAAGTCCAATTGATATAATACCTGATTTCATTCCTTTCATTGGGAAAAAAGACGATATATTTTTACTCAAAAAAGTGAGCAAAGGATTAGATAAAGAAATATTAAAATACAAGCAATGGAGGAAGGCAAATTTCTAGTTTAAACAATCTTGCCGATTAAAGTTCCTTGCGTAATTGTTTCAACTAAAACATTTACATAATCACCAATTTTTGCATTACCTCTTGGAAAAACTATCATCTTATTTTGCGAGTTACGACCACTAAAATCTTCAGTACTTTTCTTAGATGTTTTTTCAATTAAAACTTTATATATTTTGCCAATATCCTTTCGATTATTTTCGATAGATAATTGATTTTGTTTATCTATTATTTCTTGTAATCTTCTTTTTTTCACAGACTCCTCCACATCATCAGGATATTTTCTAGCTGCTAATGTTCCGGGTCTTTCAGAATAATAGAACATATAGCTGTAATCGTATCGTACATAATCCATCATTGATAAAGTATCTTGATGTTCCTCTTCCGTTTCGCCACAAAAACCTGCAATCATATCAGAAGAAAGTCCACAATCGGGAATAATTCTTTTTATGGCATCAACTCTATTAATATACCAATCACGATCGTATGTTCTATTCATTCTTTTTAGGCAAGAGCTACTGCCACTCTGAACTGGCAAATGTATATACTTACAAATATTTTCATATTTTGCAATGGCATACAACACGTCATCTGTAATATCTTTAGGATGCGAAGTGGAAAAACGGACACGTAGTTCAGGATTAACCAAAGCCACTTTCTCTAATAATTGAGCAAAATTAACTAAAACCTCAGCTTCTTTATCATCATTTTTACCTTCGCCTCTCCAAGCATAAGAATCTACATTTTGACCTAATAAAGTTACTTCTTTATAACCTCTTTTAAATAAATCTTTGACTTCAGCAACGATAGACTCTGGGTCTCGGCTACGTTCTCTACCACGAGTAAAAGGCACTACGCAAAATGAACACATATTATCACAACCACGCATAATAGAAATAAAAGCAGTAACGCCATTTTTATCTAATCGAACTGGCGAAATATCAGCATAAGTTTCTTCTCTACTTAATAAAACATTCACTGCTTTTTGTCCACCTTCCGCTTCAGCAATCAACTCAGGTAATGAGCGATAAGCATCTGGTCCAACAACAATATCTACTAACTTTTCTTCTTCTAATAATTTAGATTTCAAACGTTCTGCCATACAACCCAACATACCAATCATCATGCCTGGCTTTTGTTCTTTTAACTCATTGATAGATTGCAAACGTTTTCTTACGGTTTGTTCTGCTTTATCTCGAACAGCACAAGTATTTAATAAAATCAAATCGGATTTAAAAATATCAGCAGTCAATGAATAACCTTGATTTGCCAAAATAGAAGCGACAATTTCACTATCAGAAAAATTCATCTGACAACCATAACTTTCAATATAAAAATACTTATCATTTTTAAATTCAGTTGCCTCCAATTCTATATTTAAAGCCTCCCCTTGTCGAGACTCATCATGTTGTTTATTTTTTACATAATCTAAAAGCTCATCCATAAAATCCTTCTATTTTCTGTCGCAAAGTTACTAAAATCAGTACAAACTTTCAAATCAACAACTCTAAAGCAAATTTAGTCTTTCAAAAAGCATTATATTTGTACTAAATTCAATTTATTTGTGCTTAAATACCTAAAGTCCACTCAATTTTCAGCATTTTTATTGCTTGGAATTATATATTTAATTCTAAAACTTCCTCTTTTAATTCACTTAGAGCAAGAACCTATTATTATTCAATCTTTTTCAGCTGTTTCGCCATATATATTTCTTGAAAATACATTTTGGTCATTTATTATTGCTCAAATTATTATTATCGTCCAAGCAATTTGGATAAATTTTCTATTTAGTGAATCGACATTTGTTCGAGCAAAAACTATAATTCCAGCATATCTATTTATGATTCTAAATGCCACAATAATAAGTTATAACTATTTAAACATTTATCACTTAATTTTTACAATTTTACTTGGGCTGTATCAAATATTCCTCAAAATCAGTTTTAAAGAAAAAGCAAAATCTGATATCTTTAATGTTGGTGTTTTATTTGGCTTCTTGATAATACTTTTCCCAAATAGCATCCTACTTACACCCATTTTGATGTTAATTACTTATTTTCTTAAACCTTTAAAACTCATAGAAATATTTCTTGTACTCATAGGGATTTTATGCATTCCTTACTTTTATTTCTCAATAATGTATTTGATGGAAATAAAACTAGTTTTACCTTTTGATTTCTATTTTTATCTACCTACAATTTTTAACGGAGATACACCCACACAAATTATTTTATTACTTATTGCTATTGGTTCAATAATCAGTATTTGGGGAATGTTCGGCATCAAGCAATCAACAGAAAATAGAGTAAAACGAAATGTTGATATGCTCTATTTATTAAGTATTGGTTTATTATTGGTAATTATTTTTAGTACTTACTATTTTCCAGATACCACATTACTCATTTTTTTTCCTTCAACTTTATTTTTAAGTATTTTTTTACATAGAATAAAAAAACAACGAATAACTGAAATCTTTAACTTATTTTTGCTTATTAGTATAATAACTTACACTTTTCACAAATATTTTTAATATTTTTTTTCAAAAATCACAAATTCCATAAAATATCTATAAAATAATTAAAAATCTCTAATAAAAGTAATATTTTCTATTATTATCTAAGTTTTACGACACATTTATTAAATAAAAAAAAATTAAACGACACGTCTATCTTTTTTTCCAATATTGTATTTTTATAGGAACAACTATTCAAATCACCTAAATAAAAAAAGATGGAAGAAACTCTAGAAATCACCAATGACTTTGTATCCAGTATATCATTAAGACATGCTAACGAACCTGAATTCTTACAAGCCGTTTTTGAAGTTTCAGAAGATTTAATTCCATATATAGAAAAAAATCCTGAATACACTAAACACAAAATCCTAGAGTGCATGACAGAACCTGAGCGTGCTATAATTTTCAGAGTTCCTTGGATAAATGATAAAGGAGAAATTGAAATCAATCGTGGATATAGAATACAAATGAATAGTGCTATTGGACCATACAAGGGAGGTTTACGCTTTCATCCATCTGTAAATTTAAGTATTCTAAAATTTTTAGCTTTTGAACAAATTTTAAAAAACAGCCTTACAGGTTTGCCAATGGGAGGCGGAAAAGGCGGTAGTGATTTTGATCCAAAAGGAAAAAGTGATGCTGAAATTATGAAATTCTGCCAAAGTTTTATGACAGAATTATCAAAATATATCGGTCCAAATACAGATGTTCCAGCTGGAGATATTGGTGTTGGTGGACGAGAAATCGGTTATTTATTTGGACAATACAGAAGACTAAGAAGTGAATTTTCTGGGGTACTTACTGGAAAAGGTTTAGAGTTTGGAGGGAGCCTTATCCGACCTGAAGCTACAGGATATGGATTGGTTTATTTTGTTGAAGAGATGTTACAACACAAAGGCGATTCATTAAAAGGCAAGCAAGTTGTAGTTTCAGGCTCAGGAAATGTGGCACAATACACTATCCAAAAATGTTTAGAAATGGGTGCTAAGGTATTAACAGCATCAGATTCAGAAGGCTATATTTATGACCCAGCAGGAATTGATGAAGAGAAATTAGCATTTATCTTTGAATTGAAAAATGTAAAAAGAGGCAGAATCAAGGAGTATGCTAAAAAATATGGTTGTGATTTTGTTGCTAATGAAAAACCTTGGAGTGTAAAATGCGACGTAGCATTACCATGTGCCACACAAAATGAATTAGATGAAAACGGAGCAATGGAACTCGTAAAAAATGGTTGCCATATTGTTGGAGAAGGTGCAAATATGCCAAGTACGCCTGGTGCCATCACTGTTTTTCAAGATAATAGAGTACTTTATGCTCCAGGAAAAGCTGCAAATGCTGGTGGTGTTGCAGTAAGTGGTTTAGAAATGTCCCAAAACTCAATGCGTTATAATTGGACAAGAGAAGAAGTTGATGAAAAACTAAAATGGATAATGCAAAATATTCATAAGACATGTGTAAAATTTGGTTGTGAAGAAGATGGATTTATCAATTATAAAAAGGGTGCAAATATCGGTGGCTTTGTAAAAGTAGCTGAAGCGATGTTAGCTCAAGGATTAGTATAAAAAAGAAATAGCAAGAAACATTTAGCTTTAAGAAATTATTCAAGTTTAGTTGAGATTACACTTGAATAATAGTAATTCTATTCAACACTTGTGCTAAAAATACTAGCCCTCGCAAAGACATTAATACATTAATGAATATTGTAAAAACGACAAAAAAATCCATTTTGGCTAAAAACTTTAAGATACAGGAACTCGAAAGCGACATTATAAAACTTATTCCTCTGACTGAATTTGATTTTGAAAGATTATACGAAGTCGCTTCTGACCCATTGATTTGGGAACAACATCCTTCAAGTGACAGATATAAGCGAGAAATATTTGAAAAATATTTTATTGGTGCAAGTTTAAGTAATACAGCTTTTATCATCATTGATAAACTAACAAATAAAGTCATTGGTTCTACTCGTTTTTACGACTATAAGCCAGAGAAACCAAGTATCGCAATTGGTTATACTTTTTTGGCAAGATCGTATTGGGGTGGACACTATAATCATTCAGTAAAAAAAGTACTTTTAGACTACGCATTTGAATTTGTGGACAAAGTATATTTTCATATCGGACCAACTAATATACGCTCTCAAAAAGCCACAATGAAAATAGGAGCGATAAAGGTAGGCGAATTCAATCTTGATTCTAACGGACAAAAAGTAACGCACTTTGAATATTTAATAGAAAAAAAAGATTGGAGATTCTAGACCGCAAGTGTCTTATTCTGAAATAGGTTTACACATAAAATGCATTAATCCCGAATTATGCAATAGGATTCGTTATGAAAGTGAAAATACCAATAAAATAGAAACTTTTACGATTGAAACATAGCAATCTCAATGGTATATGAGCAATAATTAGCGTAGCGTTATATTTTGCAGGCGTTTTCGATTGTAAATAGAATATCTATTGCATTATTCGGAATAATACTAAAACTTATAGATATTGATTTTTTTATTAAAATTATTTAATTTTATTAAAACAAATAAAATGAGGTTCTTATTTTTTTTGGTTATTTACTTATGTAGTCAAAGTTTAATAGCACAACAACTTATACGTTTTAAGGGTAGCAATGGAAAATTTGGATTTAAAGACAATACTGGCAAAGTAATTGTACAGCCAAAATACGACGATGTTGGCTATATGAATATGGGTGTTGCTTTGGTAGTAAACGAAGGAAAGAAAGCACTCATTGACACTAGTGGAAAAGAAATCACACCATTTAAATACGACCATATCTTTAACTTTAAAGAAGATTTGGCAGCCGTAAACATTGGTGGCTACTATGATAATGATAAAGATGATGTATTGGGAGGCAAATGGGGTTATATCAATAAGAAAGGTATTGAAATTACACCTATAAAATATGATTATGCTTATGATTTTGTGGATGGACTGGCAAAAGTAGAAATTAACAATTCTATTTTATTTATTGATAAAACAGGAAAGGAAGTTAGTGCTGCATTTCAAACCCAAACGGAACAAGACAATGTTGCTTATGTACCAACAAAACCATTAGCTAAACCTATTGGTGAATTAAAAAAATATCAAGACAATAATAAAAAGTACGGGTTTAAGGATAGCAAAGGTACTATCATCATTGCTCCAAAATTTGATTATGTAAACAAGTTTGAAAATGGAATTGCCAGAGTACGAATTGGTACAAATTACAACACTTGGAAATATGGTTATATTGACGCCTTGGGCAATGAAGTAATACCAGTAAAATATCATTCACTCAGTGCTTGCGAAGAAGGTTTAATTTGTGCAGGATTAGATGATAAATATGGTTTTTTCGATAAAACTGGCAAGACCATAATACCTTTTAAATATAAATCCGCCAACTCTTTTAAAGATGGTTTGGCAGTAGTTCTATCAGAAAATAATCTTTATGGTTATATAGACAAAAACGATAAATTAATTATTCCTGCAATCTACAATTATGGACATGATTTTAAAGATGGAATGGCATTGGTTAATCTAAAAGACAAATTTGGATTCATCAATAAATCTGGTAAAGTAGTAATACCTATCAAATATGACAATGCGTATGAATTTAGTGAAGGATTAGCTGCTGTTAATAAAGGTGCAGAAAAATCTGGGTATGCACTTAAAGGTGGAAAATATGGTTTTATTAATACTTCTGGCGAAGTTGTTGTTCCACTTATTTACGATCAAGTGGAACCATTTTCTGAAGGTTTGGCTTGTGTAACACAAAACAATAAATCGGGTTTTATTGACAAAACAGGAAAAGTCATTATTCCATTGCAATATGAATATAGAACTAGTTTTGATTACGGAAAAGCGCATGTTACTTTAAATGGAAAAAGTTTTTACATAGACAAAACAGGTAAAGAAACTACTCCATCAAAACGAATCACTTTCACTAACGGATATTACGTTGGTGAATATAAAGATGCAACAACCAGAAATGGAAAAGGGAAAATGGTTTGGGAAAATGGTGATGTCTATGAAGGAGAATGGCTGAATGATGAAATACATGGGAAAGGGAAAATTACTTATGCTAATGGAAATGTTTACGAAGGCGATTTTGTAAACGGAAAATTAGTAACCCAAACCAATAAGATTACAACTCCAGTTAAAACGAGCTACTCACCTTTACAATTATACGCTACAATAGCCTCACCAGAACCAGCAGAAAGTAATTTTAACAATGCTATCGCAAAGGCAACTACTTCTTTAGAACGTGGAAAAGTATTAAATGAATTTATTAATGCTGTAATGATATTAAACTATACTGACCAAGAAAAAGCAGGCCTAATTGCCGACAAATACACATCTGTAATGAATATTGACTTTCATGGCGTATTTAATTCACTTATGAAAGTTGATTCTAAATATGTAACATTTTTGACAAAAAATGTATATGCTGTATTACCTCTAGATCAGGTAAAAGCATTAAAAGATATGGCGAATTATATTGTAACAAAATATACCAATAAAACCAATCCACCAGCTTGGCCAAGTAATGTTCCAAAAGAAGGTGAAGGCTGGAAATATTAATTCTGTACACTAAATTGTACGAATAATAGAAATATCAAATTTAGAAGGAATTCAAACTCCGATATAAACCAAGAACGAAAAATTATACTAGATTCTAAAGATTGGGCACCTAAACATTGTAAGACAAGATGTGTATATTTAACCACTTGAATTATTAAAACTGGGATATTGATAAGCCCCTTCAACAACCAACAGAAAAAATAATGAAAGAAGAAGATGATGTGAAGTATAATGACTAATTGAATAGCATATATAAATTTTAGTATCTTTGTAGGTAATAAAAAAGTTGGAAAATGAAAGCTGCTGATGTAAATATAAATTTGGTGGACAGCTATTTTACGCTGCTAAAGAATCTAAGTCCTAACAATAAATTAGAACTTATATCCCGACTTTCAAAGTCGCTAAAAACAACTACAAAAAAGAAAAATGATAATTTTTTAGATGAGTTGTACGGCTCTTGGGTTTCAGTCCAATCGGCAGATGAACTTGTGGAAGAATTAAAAAAAGCAAGAAACTTTAGTAGCAAAAGAGAAGAATTATGTAAAAATATCTTCTCGACACCAACATCTGCATTTATCTATTGAAAGGTCATTTCAATTTACACAATAAAATCAAGCAAATAGGAGAAGAAAATTGTGTACTATCAGAAATCACAATAGCTGAATTAAAATTTGGGGCTGAAAACAGCATTCAAAAAGAAAAAAACAGAAAAAGTGTTGATTTAATACAAAATAAGTTAACAATTCTTCCAATTTTTCCTGCTCTTGACATTTATGCAATCGAAAAATCTAGACTGAAAACTAAGGGTAATATATTGGACGATTTTGACTTACTTATCGGCTCAACAGCTATTATCAATAACCTGACATTAGTAACAAAAAATGTAAGTGATTTCGAACGACTTGACGGAATTTTAATAGAAGACTGGACAGTAATCTAACAGAAATACAACAGGTAATAAGCAAACCAAACAGACGACAATGTATAAAAAATAAAACCAAGTGGCGAAACGTATGAACCATCACGCGGTTGACCAAAAATCAACACTTCAGTTTACAAGTAATAGGAATACCAAATTTAGAGAGATTCCACTACTTAATTATTGACTTAAAGCACGTTGTCTCAAGGCTTCGAAAATTATAATGGCTAAGGAATTAGAAACATTCAATGAATCATTTTGTCCTCGCATGGGAATGATAATATTTTGTGTTGAATTTTCTTCCCAAAAAGCATTTACCCCTTCCGCTTCTGTACCTACGACAATGGCACAAGACAAATTATAATCAACTTTTAGATAATCTTTAGAAGATTTTAATGAAGTTGTAAAAATAGAAACATTATTATATTTTAAATAGGCTAATATATTTTCTTTTGTATCTATTATAATTTGTTTAGAAAAAACACAACCTACCGAAGAACGCACTACATTCGGATTATACAAATCTGTTTTGGCATCTGAAATCAAAACCGCCGTAACATTTGCGGCATCTGCAATACGCAACATCGCACCGATATTTCCTGGTTTTTCAATACCATCTAAAACAATAAAAAATGGTTGTTTATCACATTTAATTTCTGAAAGAGTCAGATGTTTTTGTTGTGCAATCGCAATGGCTTTACTTGTATTTCCTCGATATGCAATTTTTTCGAAAACCGCAGTGTCTAATTGTATCAATTCTGCATTGGTTCTTAATGCTTGAATTTCATTCTTATATGCTGAAAGAAAGAATATATGTGTCAAATCAAAATCGTTTTTCATCGCCATTTTGATTTCCTTTAACCCATCGATAATAAAAGCATTTTCTTCACGTCTAAGCTTAGACTTTTCTTGTAATAGAAGAATTTTTTTTATCAGCGGATTATGTAAACTAGTGATTTCTTTTAGCATTAAAAGCGTAAATTTACTTTTGAGCAGTTGTTGCAAAAACTTCAGCTAATTTATTTTCCAAAGCTTTGCCTCTTAAATTTTTAGCAATGATTTTTCCAGAAGGATCAATTAAATAAGTCGTCGGAATTGACTCTACATTATACAATCTTGCAGCAGATGAATTCCAACCTTTTAAATCTGCAACATGATTTTTCCAAACCAATTTATCTGTATTGATAGCAGCAATCCAAGGCTTTTCATTATTATCTAAAGACACACTAAAAACATCAAAGCCTTTATCTTTATACTGATGATAAATCTTAACAACATTTGGGTTTTCATCTCGACAAGGACGACACCAACTTGCCCAAAAATCCAATAACACATATTTCCCTTGTAATTGACTCAACGATAAAGTATCACCATTGGTATTTGGCAAAGCAATATTCGGTGCTTTAGAGCCAATGCCTAATCCGCCTTGCTCTTCTTGAACTAAAGCATCTTTATAAGATTGCAATGCTGCTTGAAATTGTTTGATATAAGCTGATTTTGTATCTTTCTTTGCTAAATTATCAACCGTTTCAATAATATAAGGAATTTCTTCTTGAATACCAGGTCCAAAAAAATTAACTGCAAAAGTGGCGACTGTTGGGTTTTCTTCTTTGGCAATAAAATCTTTTAGATGTTGAATAAACTTTGTATCATTATTGGTTAAAATAGTTTCAATAGAATCTTTTGCACTACCTTGTGCAGATTCATAAACACTCACCAACCCTTCAGCCTTAGTAGAAAAATCAGATACAAACTTCATCAAATTAGCAATTGATTGACTTCCTTCATTTCCTGAAACTTTATAATTCATAAAATTATTCGCATCAATATCCAATTTTATATCATCTCCTTTCTTCAAATATAAATAGATAACTTTATCTTCTGACAAACTTATTCTATATAAACCATCTTCTTTGATATAATTCTCAATTTTAAAAGTTTTATTTTGGATTCTAGTTGTATCAATCATTGTGATTTCTTGTGCATTGATATCTTCCAAGACAACCAAAACATTTTCTGAATTGGTGATTGAGCCTTCTATTTTTACCTTCTTAGAATTTGAACATGAAGCAAAGAACAACATCATCAAAACCAATAATAAATAACTATTTTTTTTCATTTGTAATTGTATATTTAATTTTTAGGAGCTGCTATAATTTAGCAGTCATTGAACAATTTAATTTTTAAATAAATTTAAAGCATATCAACCTCATCAATATCAGAACCAGCAATTAGTCCGTCTGTCTCGTTATCTCTATTTCTCTGCGGGTTATTTTTATTGATACCTAATACGGAACGAATCAAGCCACTCAACATTCTTTGAATTTCATTCGTATTTTCTAATAATTCATCACTACTTATATAGCCTAAATCCTTACTTAAAATCAATAAATAATAAATTTCATTTAAGAAATTTTGAGCTTCAATATATAATCTTGCTTTCTCTTGTCGGTTTCTTCTTTGAAAACCATCAGAAATTCCAACAGTTATAGCAGATGCCGTTCTTTTCAATTGGTCAATTAAAGTAAATTGTTCGCTTTGTGGAAATGATGAAGTGGCTTTGTACACATTAAGTGTCAATTGGTGTGCTTTTTTCCAAACATTCAGGTCAAAATAGGATTGAATTTTTTCTTCCATAAAAAATATTTATGGTTTAAAAATACCAAATAATTACTAAAAAATGTACGCTCTAAATATTAAAGAAAGATTTTAGGCTTTTTTATGATAATTGGAAGAAATATTATTAATTACAATTCTATTCCTCTCAATTTTCTGAACAATTTCAAGGCGTATAAATCGGTCATTCCAGAAATAAAATCTAAGATTTTCATCGTTTTATTATAAGGCGTATCGTTTTCATCAAAAGCAAATTGGTTAGGCAATAATGCTAATATTTTTTGTTGTTCTTTCTCTCTCTTTTCCTTTGGCATCAATGCCGAAGTAATAAATTCCTCTACCAAAACACTCATAATCCGAAACCCAGCAATTTCAATTTCTACTACTTTTTTATTGTTATAAATCTGACGAATATTAATTTCAGTTAGCCTTTTGAAAATATCTATAAATTCAGGAATGCCCTCAATCAAAGTACTTTCATAATTTCCTTTAATAATTTCTTCTCGTTTATCAAAAAATACAAATGCACATTTATTGGTCAAAGTGCTGATACAATTGGCCCGTAAGTAAGCAACACATTCATTTCTATCATCTTTATATTCATCTAATCTTTGTTCTATATGCTCCAATTTTATCTTAGGATTCATCAAAATGATTTCCATAAAAATGGAACGAACTGTTTCGTATTCTAAAATACCTAAACGGTGTGCATCTTCAAAATCTATAATATTGTAGCAAATATCATCAGCAGCTTCTACTAAATAAACAAAAGGATGTCGTTTGAAAGCAATTAAATCGGTGGTCGTATCTGGAAGCATATTTAATTCTTGACAGATTTCTAAAAAAACGGTCTCATCAGCTTTAAAATAACCGTATTTCTTTCTGTGAATCTTTCCTTTCTTACCTTCACTCGCTAATGATTCACAAGGATATTTTAAGATAGCTCCAATTGTGGAATAAGTTAGCTTAAAACCACCTCGAGGTTTGTTTTTTTGATTTTGAGTAATAATTCTTAACGCATTGGCATTACCTTCAAAAGTGATTAAATCTTTCCATTCATTTTTTGAAAACTGACTTTTAAATTTATTATCTTCAGATTTTTCTGTATCTCTTTTTCTAAAATACTTAGAGATTGCTTCTTCGCCAGAATGACCAAATGCTGGATTTCCCATATCGTGTGCTAAACAAGCAGCACTTATTACATTTTTTAAATTATCACGATAAAAGGCTTTTGCTTTTTTATCCTTTTTTACTTCTTCTAATTCAATTAATAATTCACCCACCATTTTTCCCAAAGAACGACCAACGCTTGCGACTTCTAAAGAATGTGTCAATCTGTTATGGACAAAAATCTCTTCAGGTAAAGGAAAAACTTGTGTTTTGTTTTGTAATCTCCGAAATGCACTAGAAAAAACAATACGATCCCAATCTCTTTCATATTCTGTTCTATCATCTGTATCAATAGAAGGCGTTCCAAATCGTGTGTCGGAAAAGCAATTGTTCCAATTCATTGTTTTGTCAATTGATTGAATGACAAAGATACAATTCTAAGAATATCTTTTTAAAAAATTTCTGTCTCGGTTTGTGTCTTCACGAATCAAAATAAAATATTTCTCCGTCTCGGTTCGTGTCTTCATGAAACGAAATAAAATGTATTATAAAAAAATAGTTCGTGAGGACATGAACCAATGCATAATTAGTTCGTGATGACACGAACCAATACACATGATGACACGAATCAATGCGTAAACTTATAATTGAGCTACTAAATTTTCAATCTCTTGCTCATTGTAATTTTTGTAAATCGCAGAATTCTCTTTGTATTTTGCATTAGGATGATATATAAAGAAACAAGAACCGCCTTTAATAAGAGAAATGATTTCTTTACTTTTATTTTCTGGCAATGCAGGACAACCTTGACTTCTGCCTAATCTTCCATTTTGTTGGATATATTCATAACTTACATATTTAGCAGAATGGATAACCACACTTCGCATTCTTGCATTGCTATTAATTCCATTTTCCATTCCATCTAATTTTAGAGAAAGCCCATTTGCTCCGATATACGTTTCACTTGCAATAAATACACCTAAACTGCTTTGTAATGAATTTAGTGTATTAGAAAAAGTTGATGCATAATTTTCTCCACTATTTTGTCCATGTGCACACAAGCTTTTAGAAATTATCTTTTTAGATTTTAAATTAATGATAAATAATCTTTCTTCAGTTGATGGTTTAGAAAAATCTACCACAGTCAATATATCTTTATTTTTTAGTTGATTTTTTTTCAATAAAAAATGGTAAGCATTTAAAGACATTTTTAAAGCCTCTGGAGCAATTGTGTTACAAGCATCAATCAATTCTTCTAAACAAACAGCATTGTTCACATCAGTAGATTGTACTTCATTAAATGATGGAAATTTTACCTCATCACTTTCAATGATATTGTATTGACTATTTTCATTGATTTTACTACTGCCGTAAGAGTTGAATGAATTTAAGGGTAATAAACAAATTGCCCAAATAAGTGTCATTGAATTTACTTTCATTAAATTAAGTTTTTATGTTCGTGATTTCTATTCTTAAAAACCACAAAAAGTTTTCTACCTATTTTTCGGTATTCAAGATACATCAAAAACCTAATTCAATAACAAAAACAGCTGCGGGATTTTCTTAAAAAATTCCTAATTAGCACTTTTTTAGCAAGTTATTAACAAAATATATTAATTTGTGGAAGTTTAATAATCAATCACTTACATTTTCAATCCCTGAAAATAAGAACGATTCAGTAGTTTAAATGTATTAAAATTGACATTGTATTTGCCACTAAAAAGAAAACGCATATTATACCTGAAGAATAAAAATACAATTCTAAGATAAGAAGTAAATAACTTCTGTTTACGTAAATAATAGATATGATTACGAGTATTTAAGTGAATATAAAAGTCATTAAACTTAAATTTTTTAGCTGTTCCTTCTCTCATATTTGACAACCCTCCTACTTTATGATAAAATTGAGCATGCGGAAAATAGAGCAATTTATGTTTTCCTTGCTTATAAATTCTATAAAAAAAATCGGTGTCATCAAAATAAGCAAAAAACTTTTCATCCATTTTGCCAGTATCTTCAATTACTTCCTTTCGCATCAAAACACAAGCTGTTGGTGCGTAATCCATTGTTTCGATATTATTGTATTGTCCTTTATCTTCTTCCTGAATGCCAATATGTGGAGCTAAATAACCATCGCTTTTTTTAAATTTTGTGCCAGCCCACCAAATCAGTTCTGTTTCTGGATGATACATCATTTTTGGTGCAATCATACTCGTATTGAGTACATACAAATTAGTTACTAATTTCTCAAATAGTGTATATTCAAATTCTACATCGTTATTTAATAACATAATTAAATTGCAACCATCTTCTAAGGCAGCTTGAATGCCTTGATTGTTGCCTTTTGCAACGCCTTCATTTTTATAATTTTGGATAATTTTTATTCTATTATCTTGACTATTTCTTACAAAATTCAGTGTATCATCTTGGGAAATATTATCAACGACATAAAGAATAAAATCAGAATATGTTTGATTTAATATACTATCTAAAAATGCTTCAATAACATTTTTGCTATTATAAGTAACGGTAATGACACCAATTTTTTTTGTCATATACCTACAAAACTAAGCATTTAGTTGATTAATTACCAAACCTGATTTTAATTTTGGTTCAAACCAAGTTGATTTTGGTGGCATAATTTGATTGGAATCTGCAACTTCCATTAATTGATTGATAGAAACTGGATAGAAAGCAAAAGCTAATTTCATTTCTCCGCTATCTACTCTTTTCTGCAACTCTCCTAAGCCACGTATGCCTCCAACAAAATCAATACGTTTATCTGTTCTTTGGTCTTGAATACCTAAAATTGGTGCTAATAAATAATTACTCAATATACTTACATCTAAAACTTCAATAGCGTTTGCATTTGCGTAAGTATTTTCTTTTGCTGTTAGTTTATACCAATTACCATCAATATATAATGAAAATTCGTGTAATTGTGAAGGTTTGTAAATTGCAGAACCCATCTTTTCTACTTCAAAATTTTCTTGAATTTTTTCTAACAAATCAGCAGGACTCAAACCATTTGTATCTTTCACTAATCTATTATAATCTTGAATTTGTAATTGTTCAGAAGGAAATAAACAAGAAAGAAAATAATTAAAACTTTCTGTTCCGTTGAAGTTTGGATTTTCTTCTCTCAATTGTCTGCCAACTTTTGCAGACGCAGCCGAACGATGATGCCCATCAGCTATATAAGAAAAAGGGACTTTCGTTTCAAATAGATTTTTTAATTGTGCAATAATTATTGCATCATTCACAACCCACAATTGATGTCTAACATCTTGACTGTCTAAAAAATCATATTCTACATTATGATTCTGAGTATAGTTATCTATCAAAGTATCAATTTCAGCAACAGAACGATAAGTTAAAAAAACCATTCCAGGCTGTGCCATTTTGGTTTTCATGTGTCTAATTCTATCATTTTCTTTGGCAACTAAAGTTAATTCATGTTTTCTAATAACATCATTAAAATAATCATCAATAGAAGAGCCAGCCACCAAACCTGTTTGTGTTCTACCATTCATAGTTTGAGCATAAATATACAAACAAGGTGTTTCGTCTTTAATCAAAATACCATCTTGGATAAATTGATTGAAAATTTCATTACCTTTTGCATATACCTCATCAGCATATTGGTCAATTCCATTATCAAAATTAATTTCTGGTTTAGAAATTCTCAAAAATGAAATAGGATTTTCTTTAATTTCTTCTTTTGCTTCAGCAGAATTTAAAACATCATAAGGTTTTGCAGCTACCAAGTGTACAATATCTTTTCTAGGTCTAAGTCCTTTAAATGCGTTGATAGTTATCATGAGTTTTTATTTGTTGATGTTCAGTTTAAGTAATTATCGTGTCTGCTCAAATGCTTCAATTTTATTCTTGATGTTTAATAAATAATCAATATCATCATAGCCATTGATTAAGCATGTTTTTTTATAGTCGTTAATTTCAAAACTTTCCGTTTGTCCATTTAAACTAATGGTTTGCTTTTCTAAACTAACTTCTAATTTTGTGTTTGCATCTGCACTAATCGCAGCAAAAATTGTTTTTAAAAACTCAGGAGAAACAACGACAGGAAGTACGCCATTATTTAATGCATTATTTTTAAAGATATCTGCAAAAAATGAAGAAACAACTACTCTAAATCCATAATCATGAATTGCCCAAGCTGCATGTTCTCTCGATGAACCACAACCAAAATTTTTTCCAGCTACTAATATCGTTCCTTGATAATTTTTATTATTTAACACAAAATCAGGTTTCTCAGAATTGTCCGCATTAAATCGCCAATCTCTGAATAAGTTTTCACCAAAACCTTCTCTGCTTGTTGCTTTCAAAAAACGAGCAGGAATAATTTGGTCTGTATCAATATCTTCAATATTTACAGGAACTGCACTTGATATTATCGTTGTAAATTTTTCCATTTTATATTTTTAAAATCCTAATTTAATTATCTTACAAAAGCGTTCTAACATCAACAATTTTTCCAGTAATTGCAGCAGCAGCAGCCGTTAGCGGACTAGCCAATAAAGTTCTTGAGTTGGGACCTTGTCTTCCTTCAAAATTTCTATTTGATGTAGAAATACAATATTTTCCTGCTGGAATTTTATCTTCGTTCATACCCAAACAAGCAGAACAACCTGGTTCTCTTAATTCCATTCCTGCTTCTTTTAAGATAATATCAATACCTTCTTCTTTTGCAATTCTTTCTACTTGTTTACTTCCTGGAACTATCCAAACAACCACATTTGACGCTTTTTGCTTCCCTTTTACCAATTGTGCAAACATTCTTAAATCTTCAATTCTTGAATTGGTACAGCTACCTAAAAAAACATAATCTATCGGCTTTTGTAATAACGATTCTCCTCGCTCGAAATTCATATACTGCAATGATTTATCTAAACCCAAATCTTCTCCATTTGGATTTGGAATTTCATCAGAAATTTTAATGCCCATACCTGGATTCGTTCCGTAAGTAATCATCGGTTCAATATCTTCTGCCTCAAAAGTATATTCTTTATCAAAAACAGCATCTGTATCCGAAACTAATTGTTGCCATACTGTAACTGCTTTATCAAAATCAGCACCTTTCGGAGCAAATTCTCTTCCTTGTATATAATCAAAAGTCGTTTGGTCTGGAGCTATCATTCCACCTCTCGCCCCCATTTCTATGCTCATATTACAGATAGTCATACGAGCTTCCATGCTTAAACTTCTAATGGCAGTACCTGCAAACTCAATAAAATAACCTGTTCCTCCACTTGCTGTAATTTTAGATAATATATACAATACGATATCTTTAGAAACTACACCTTTACCAAGTTTGCCTTCAATATTGATACGCATTGTTTTGGGACGTGTTTGTAAAATGCATTGAGTAGCTAAAACTTGCTCTACTTCTGATGTTCCAATACCAAAAGCCACTGCACCAAAAGCTCCGTGTGTTGAAGTATGTGAATCTCCACAAACGATAGTCATTCCTGGTTGTGTAATTCCCAATTCTGGTCCAATAACATGTACGATACCTTGAAATTTATGCCCTAAACCATATAACTCAATTCCGTGATTTGCACAATTTTTTATCAATGTATCCACCTGATGTCTAGATAAAGCCTCTTTAATTGGCAAATGTTGATCTTTTGTTGGAACATTATGGTCGGCAGTTGCCACCGTTTGTTGTGGTCTAAATACTTTGATTCCTCGATTATCTAAACCTGTAAACGCCTGTGGCGTTGTTACTTCGTGTATAAAATGTCTGTCAATATAGACCACCTCTGGTCCATTTTGTATAGACTGAACAATATGTTTTTCCCAAACTTTTTCAAATAATGTCTTACCCATAAATCTAAAGAATTAGCGTAAAATTATTGAAAATTAGAGCAATAAAAGGTGTTTTACGATTAAGGTTTTATTAAAATAAATATTGGATAACTTTAATACTTAAAAATAAGTTTCATTTAATACGTTAAAATTACAATGAATCCACATAAACAAAAAAACAACATCAACCATTGAAATTACAATTACTACATAATAGATTTCTACTTTAAATTTATTAAACATTCGTATATTTGGAAGTTAGTGGCTATATTACCAAAACATTACATTGACAAGAACTTATGGCGAAAGAAACAAAAGAACAAATTGCGGAAAAACTTGCAAACGAAGTAATCTCAAACGGGAAATCCAAACGAATGAAAGTCCGAACTTTGATTGGACATTTTGACTACGAAAAACGAACCGAAGATTGTGCAACAACCATTACCGAACTTTTAGCACAACAAAATATTTTACTCAACCCAAGTATTATGAAACTTGGTGAAACTTGGCAGTTAAAATTAGACGACCGAGTTTATCTTATTGAACGGGCAAACGAAAACCTAGATGAAACTAAAATTGAAAACCTTGAAAGTGATATTTACGATTATCTATCGGACATTTGGTTTGACACAATACAAGAAAAAGTTTATAGGACAGAAAAGGAAGTTGAAAACAAATTTATTCTACCTTTACTAAACCGACTTGGATTTTCTGATGACGACAGATACGATGGAATGATAATCAACACTTGCCACGGTTCAAAACAGACAAGTCTTGAAGTTGATTTTGCCTTATTCAACAGTGGAAACGAAAATTTGGACGGACAGACTCTGCTTGTTGCTGAAGCCAAAAAAGAAGAAAGGCATTACAAAAAAGTGGAACTTGACAAAGCCCAAAAACAAGTGAAAAGTTACGCTATTTGGTTGAGTTGTCATTTCGGGCTTGTAACAGATAGCAAAACAATCCAAGTAATTGACCTTTTCCCAAGTATAAACGGAATGAATATAATTTTTGAATGCAATAGAGAAGCACTAAAAGAAAATTTCGTAAACTTGTATAATATTATCAGTAAAACAGCATTGACTAAATATTACGAGAAATTAATAACTTAAAAATACAGTAGCTTACGAGCAGTTTTGCAATAATGTCTTGTCCTAAAATAAGTTTACAGATTGGAGCTAAGTAGTGAAAAATACTTAAAATGGCTTATTGAAAATTATCCTTTTATTTTCCAACGATTTCTGGCACAAAATATTGCCAATGTTATGGGTATTACCAATGTATGGCTTTGCAATTTAAAATCAAAATTACGTTTTTAAATTACTTTAAAATCTTCCTTGTTAATACCTATTAACTTTGTATTGAAAAAAATCAGTACAATGAAGTCTTATCAGCTAAATAAAGTATGGGTACAACTAAATTTACTTTTACTAAAGTTTTTCAAATTCAAGCCAACAACCTACCTATTGAAGAAACTACATTAAAACAACTTTTACAATACACATACGAATTTATTAAAACCATAAATAAATAACATGAAAAAAACTGCATTAATAACAGGTGCCTCTTCTGACATGGGAAAGGAAACAGCTAAATTATTAGCAAAAAATGGATATACGGTATATGCATCTGCTCGGCGAGTAGAGAGAATGAAAGATTTAGAAGCATTAGGAATAAAAGCTTTAAACATTGATGTAACGGACGACAAGTCAATAATACAAGGATTACAGCAAATTTATGAAGAAGAAAACACGATAGATATACTCATTAATAATGCTGGATTTGGTGCTTATAGTGTTATTGAAGATATGAGCATCTCGGATGCAAAATACCAATTTGAAGTAAACTTATTTGGTGCTGCAAAATTAATACAATTAATACTTCCAAAAATGCGTGAAAATAGATTTGGAAAGATTGTAAACATCACATCTGTAGGAGGAAAATTTGCCACACCATACGGCGGTTGGTATCACTCTAGTAAATTTGCATTGGAAGGGCTCAGTGATGCTCTACGTAACGAAGTTAAACAATTTGGCATTGATGTAATTATTATTGAACCAGGTGGTATAAAATCTGAATGGAGTAGTATTGCCATGAAAAATCTTGCAAACAACTCCATACATTCAGCCTATAAAAACACAACGGATACTATGATTAAATTTATGAATAACCCAATGATGATTAACAACAACTCAGAACCTAAAGTTATAGCAGAATTGACTCTAAAAGCGATTGAAGCCGTAAACCCTAAAGCAAGATATGTTGGAGGCTTTATGTCGTCTTCTATTTTATTTTGTAAAAAAATATTATCCGATAAACAATTCGACAACCTGCTTATGTTTCCATTAAAATAATAATAACATCTAAATTATGACAGGACCAACATCACATTTTTCTTGACACTTTTAGACAAAGTAAAAGCTTAATGAAACGTGTTTCATTAAGCTTTTACAAAACCCCTTACCTATAATGGTTTCAAGAGAATTTACCAACCATTTTTCAGTACATTAACAAATTATGCATCGTCCTAAAAAAATGTATATCAATTTCAAAATTGATCATAAAGCAAAATTGTATAAGAACGAATTCTGATATTTTGTTCAGAAGAATATCTTGATTTTTTACTTTAATTCTCGAATAAATTCCTTACAAGCTAAAGCGGGCTGCTCTGTTTTCATAAAATTTTCTCCAATTAGAAACGCTTCAAAACCATTAGACCTAAAATGTTTTAGTGTATTGATATTAGAGATACCACTTTCTGCAACTTTAATAAAATCTCTACCTAATTTTTCTGCCATTCGTATGCTCTGTTCTACATCAACTTCAAACGTTTTTAAATTCCTATTGTTAATGCCTACCATATTTACCTTATGGTACACATGGTTCAATTCTTCTTCTCCATGTAGTTCTAATAAAACTTCCAAACCTAAATTTTGAGCCAAATCCGTAAACGTTTTTACTTGATGTGGTGTGAGTATAGCAGCAATCAATAAAACAATATCTGCTCCCCAATTTTTTGCCTCAATAAATTGGTATTCGTCAACCATAAAATCTTTACGCAACAATGGAATATTCACTTCATTTCTTGCTTGAATTAAATCATTTTTGCTACCTCCAAAAAAATCAGTATCTGTTAAAATTGAACTTGCTACAACACCAGCACTTTCATAACCTTTTACAACTTCAACAACATTTGCTTTATTATTGATTATACCTTTTGAAGGAGATTGTCTTTTAAATTCAGCAATAATTCCTGTACTATTTTCTTGTAGAATATTCTTAGATACTGAAATCGTATTTCTATTAAAAAAACTTGTTTGTTCTAAATTTCTAATAGAAATATTTGCCTTGGCTTCAGCAATTTCTTCTTTTTTTCTACTTACAATTTTATCGAGGATATTCATATTTATAACTTTGTAATTTTTGGAAGTTCTTGATACTTTTCTATTTTATTATGATGTTTTTGTAATGCAATAACAGATGGAAAAGAAGAAGTATCAAAAACATATACTGTTTCTGCAATTTCTAAAGCATTTGGCAATAACTCTAAAGATTTTTTGTATCTACTTTTTATTTTTTGTTCAGGCACATCGTGTTCTCCTTGTTTTGCTCTTAATTTTACTCTCGCTACATTAACATTCATATCAATTGTATATAAATAATAGAGATAAGTTTTATATCCAAATTGTTTTGCTTTTTTTAGTATATCAACTTTTGACTGATGCGACATTTCCGTTTCAAAACAAAAAGATTGTTTGATTTCAAATAATTTATCTACTAAATAAGTTGCCACAAATGATTCGTGATAAGAGTTGATTTCAGCATTTTCTATAGTTAGAATTCCTGATTTAATTTTGCAATTATTCAAAAAAATTGCTTTATTTTCTATACGTTTGAATAAAGTAGATTGATTGATGTATTTAATAAATTCATCGTGATTGGCTTGAATTCTATATGCAGGAAAATAAAATTGTTTTTTAGTTCTCAACGTAACTTCAATACTATCTGCACTGATGTATATTTCAGTATGAATGATTTTATCTCGACATAAATCTTTAAATAGTGTAGATTTTCCGGAGCCATTTGGGCCAGCAAACAGTCGGAATTTCTGTGCCATTATTTACTTTTTTTATATGGATAAATTTCTTTTATTTTTCCATCTTCAATTACAATTATCGGTTGATTAAACTTTTTAGCACGCTTAACAACTGTTTTTGCAACGGATTCCAAAACTTTTTCCATTTTTGCTTTTTCAATACTTGCTGTCATACTTTAAAGTTAATATTTTATATTGAAATAAGTTTTAATTAATTATCAATTTTTCTAAACAAGAAAGTGCTTTTAAACCCAACAAACTTTCTTTAGCTAATGCCACACTTTCTTCTAAATTTTTATCTGTATAAAGTGAAATACCTAATGCAGCATTGGCAATAACAACATTATTTTGAGCTTCTGTGCCTTTGCCATTTAAGACATTAAGAAAAATAGTTTTATTACTTTCTATCGAATCTCCACCATAAATTTCAGCTGCTTGTATTTTTTCTGCTCCAAAATCTTTAGGCAAGTAGTAAACATCTTTATCTTTAGTCGATACGTGTGTTTCTGCTGTTAAAGAAATTTCATCATATCCATCAGTTGCATGAACAACTGCAAAATTGCTTTTAAGTTGCAATAAAACATTTTTATACAAGTTTCCTATAACATCGCTATAAACACCAATCATTTGTATCGTAGGCTCACAAGGATTAGAAAGTGGTCCTAATAAATTAAAAATCGTTTTAACACCCATTTCTTTTCTCAAAGCTCCGATATTTTTCATCGCAGGATGAAATAATGGTGCGTGTAAAAAGGTAATATTTGCATCGTTTAATTGTTGATTCAACACGGTTTCATCGCTAGTAAAAACTACCCCAACTGCTTCTAGAATGTTCGAAGATCCAGATACTGAAGAAGCACTATAATTTCCATGTTTAGCAACTTTTACACCAGCACCAGCACATACCAAACAAGCTAATGTAGAAATATTAAAAGTATCTTTTCCATCACCACCAGTTCCAACAATATCAATTACCTTCGTCTGATGTATGTTGATTTGAAGTGCTTGTTTTAACATCGTATCTCGATATCCAAGCATTTCTTCGGTTGATGGCAATCGCATATTGAGAGCAGACAATAATGCGGCAGTCTGAATATCGCTGTATTTTTTATTGGTAATATCTTCTACAATTTGACTGGCTTCTGCTCTAGTTAAATAATGTCCAAAATATAATCTATGTAATAAATCTTTCATTGTTTTAGGTTTGTAATACGCCCACATTAAATTTTTCAACTGGTGCATTGTTGGCTGCTTCAATGCCCATAGAAATCCATTTTCTAGTTTCTAGTGGGTCAATTACTGCATCTACCCAAATTCTTGATGCCGCATAATAAGCAGTAGTTGTCGCTTCGTATCTATCTTTTATTTCTTTTAATATTTTAGCCTTTTCATCTTCAGAAATTTCTTTGCCTTTCGCTTTGATAGAAGCTTCCTGAATTTGTAAGATTACTTTAGATGCTTGATCGCCACCCATTACCGCAATTTTAGCTGATGGCCAAGCTACTATCAAACGTGGGTCATACGCTTTTCCGCACATTGCATAATTTCCTGCTCCATAACTATTTCCAGTAACGATAGTAAATTTAGGCACTACTGAATTGGAAACAGCATTGACTAATTTTGCACCATCTTTAATAATTCCACCATGTTCACTACGTGAACCAACCATAAAGCCAGTAACATCTTGAAGGAATACCAAAGGAATTTTCTTTTGATTGCACAACATAATAAATCGAGCTGCCTTATCTGCACTATCTGAATAAATTACACCGCCGATTTGCACCTCTCCTTTTGCACTCTTTACAACATTTCTTTGGTTAGCAACAATACCCACACTCCAACCATCAATTCTAGCATAAGCACAAGTAATTGTTTGTCCATATTCTTCTTTATATTCCGTAAATTCAGAATTATCGACCATACGTTTAATAACTTCTCTTACATCATAAGGCTTTCCAGTTGCTGAGGTATAAATACCATAAATTTCTTTTTCATTTGCTTTTGGCTTTTTTGATTTTACTCTATCAAAACCAGCAGTTTCAAATTTTCCGTATTTGTCAATTAATTTTTTGATAGTATCTAAACACTCTTTATCGTCTTTCATTTTATAATCACAAACTCCAGAAATTGCAGTTTGTGTAAATGCACCACCTAAAACTTCTTGTTCCACAGTTTCGCCTATAGCAGCTTTAACTAAATAAGGTCCCGCTAAAAATATGCTTCCTGTACCTTCCACAATTAAACTTTCATCACTCATTATTGGCAAATATGCTCCACCCGCAACACAACTTCCCATAATTGCAGCAATCTGTGGAATTCCCATTGCTGACATTTTTGCGTTGTTCCTAAAAATTCTACCAAAATTTTCTTTATCTGGAAAAATTTCATCTTGCATAGGTAAAAAAGCTCCTGCACTATCAACTAAATAGATAACAGGCAATTTATTTTCCATAGCAATTTCTTGAGCTCTCAAATTCTTTTTCCCAGTAATTGGAAACCAAGCTCCTGCTTTTACAGTGGCATCATTTGCAATAACCATACATTGCCTGCCAGAAACATAACCAATAACGACCACAACTCCACCCGAAATACAACCGCCTTGTTCTTTATACATCTCATCACCAGCAAAAGCTGCTATTTCAATAAATTCTGAATTTTTATCCAATAAATAATCAATTCGTTCTCGGGCTGTCATCTTGCCCTTTTTATGTTCATTATCTATTTTTTTTTGTCCACCTCCTAAATGTATTTTGGAAAGTTTATTTTTAAGCTCATCGACAGCTAGCCGCATTTTATCTTCATTCAAATTAAAATCTATGTCAGTCATCACAATAATTTTATTAAAGCTTGAAAATATAAAATAAAACGGATTTATTAAAGTAGATACCGACTTTTATTTGATATTTTTGCATTTATGGCATTGCAACTTTATAATCCTTTTGAGAATTTACACTTTAATGATTCTACTTGCTTTTTAACTGGATTAGATTTGAATAGTACAGACGATACAATTACTGTTTTTCCTGAATGGATAATGGAACAATATAATTTATCCAATACTTCTTTTACAATGATGGATAATATTACATCAATTATGTATAAAGATTTAAAATTACCTTGTTCTAAAAAAGTGAAGGAAGCTTTTATTCAATTAGACCGAGAAATAAAAACGGCTTTTGAAGGCGGATATGAATCTGTAAAAGCTTTAGATAGTCAAAAATTATTCCTATGGATGGGCAGAATGGTTTATGGTGTATTGTATAAAGATATACTATTGGAAAAAGCCAAAATGGAAAAAAGAAAATTAGAACTTAATTTATCTGCAAGATTAAAAGAGCGAATGGGTTTATTTCATTTAATGTTACAATCATTGGTTTATCCTATTGAATTTGGTGAATTAAAGCCTTGGAGTATTTCCATTGTAAAACTAAAATACTCAAAAGATATTTTCAATTATCATGATGATACTATCAAATTAATGTTTTCTTTGGGCATGAATGGCTTTGGTATTATTGCATGTTTGCAGGATAATGGTGTTATTAAAGAAAGTCAACAAGATATTTTATCAAAAATTGGAGAAACAATTTTACACCCTATACAATTTGAAGAATTGTATGCTCGATTTTTATATGCCACTTTTTTATTGCAATATAGAGTAAATTACATAATTGAATGGCGTGATAAATCTCTTTATATCGAAGCTTTACCAATTCAAGAAGAACGAAATAAATCACTATTTGGTGCAAAAGATTTTAATATGTATGCACAAGTTTTAGCAGATTTGTGGTCGCCTTGGGGATTGAAAAAATCAGAAATTGCTAATTTTCCAGATGAGCCTATCAGCTTTTTAGAAGATGCAACGACTTTTCAACTCATTCAACCTGATACAATTGATTTTCCTTTTTAGTATTAAATAATAGCAATCCGAAAAACTAATACTTTCTTTATAAGCATTATCAATTTCTTTTTTGTGAACACCAAAAAAAGTATATCAATAAGAAGTATTGTGCAAATTTATTTTAAATCTGTTTGGAGAAATATTTTATTCTTTTCCTTTTTTCATCTTTTTCTTACTCGCTTTATCTAACTCATCGACTTCTGGATTTTTGTCCCTAACGACATCTTCTTTATAGAAATCAGCTTGTTTTGCAAAATCAAATTTCAAAGTAAATCTAAAAGTATTATCCAAAGGATTTCTTTGGCTATTGGTTGGAATTAAATAAGAAAAATCTAATCCAAAAACACTATATTTTACACCTACACCAGCAGCAAAAAATTTACGATTACCTTTATCCTTTGCCTCTAAAAAATAACCTGCTCTAACTGCAATCATGTGATCATACCAATATTCTGCACCAATACCCATTGTCCACTCACGCAATTCTTCTTTAAAAGGTGCATCAAATAAAGAGCCAAACATTCCTCCAATAGCAGATTTCTGTCTATAATCAGCTATGCCATTACTGTCCTTATCGCCAATTTTTGGTGTCGGCACTAATAATTTATTAAAGTCGGCATAAACACCAACTTCATGCAATTTATTAGGTTGTATTCTATAACCTAATCCAATACCTAAATTTGCAGGAAGATAATCTTTCACTTGAGGACTATTTGTATAAGCAACTTTTGTTCCCATATTTGAAATATTCAACCCTACCATTACATTGGATTTCATTTTTTTACTTCCAACTTCAAAATTTTTATTAAATGTTGTAGATAAATCAGAGCTAAAAGCATGAGCAGGTTTAATTGGATCTGAGCCAATTGTTTGTCCTTTGCCCAAGTTAGAATAAATATATCTGAAGTTTACGCCTAATGAAAACATATTTCCTAATCTTCTTACATAACCAGCATCTAATGCTAATTCTCTTGGAGAGCCAGTTCCCAATGGGGTTCCCACTTCATCAGTATATTGAATATCACCTAAGCTAAAAAATTTCATAGACATATTCACCGCATCAAATTGAGAAAATTTATAGAAAGAACTCAAGTGAAAAACATAAATATCTGTTACGCCTAAACTTCTTAACCAAGGAGCATAAGATAGTGATAATCCAACTTTTTTAGTAGAAAAACCAATCTTTGATGGATTGTAAAATGTTGCATTAGCATCTACAGAAGTTGCAATACCAACATCACCTAAAGCACTACCTCTCGCATCTGGAATAATTCTTAAAAAAGGAACGGCACTATTTACAGTTACATTCGTCTGAGCATGGAGATTGTGAAATATCAGACAAGGGAATAGGACAGATGAATGTATGGACCGCATATGAATATGGCGCGACAGACCT
>CAYYMF010000004.1:0-68606 GCA_964472755.1 uncultured Chitinophagales bacterium
AGAAAAATCAGCTTTTGATGTTGTTATTGTAAACAATGATTTAATTACTGCCCAAAATGAATTGGCTACAGTTGTTGCTCAATTTATAGGTGCTGAATACTCGGATTTAAAATTGTAAATTTGCATTTTGGATTAATTATTCATAGGTGAAAAAAGAACTTTTAGTATATAAAATCGGAACTGCTGGAATTACCAACAAACAAGGTCTTATTGATATTAAAGTGTTGCAAGAAATTGTTAGACAATTAGCATTGTTGCACAAAAATTATAATATTCTAATTGTATCTTCTGGTGCTGTTGGTACTGGGAAAAAATTTATTAAAGATTATTCTGGAAAAATTGAAGAACGAAAAGCTGCAGCTGCAATTGGTAATCCAATTTTAATCCAAAAATATGCAAATGCATTTGCAAAATATGACATCGCAATTGCTCAGAGTTTGTGTGAAAGAGAGCATTTTTCCAATAGAAAAAAATTTCTACAACTTCGTTCTACTTACGAAGAATTATGGCAAAATAATATCATTCCAATTGCCAATGAAAATGATGTGGTGAGTTCGTATGAATTGAAATTTTCTGATAATGATGAATTGGCTACCTTATTGGCAATTGGATTAAATGCAACTAATTTATTGATTGCAACAAGCGTTGATGGTGTTTTAGATGCCGAGAATAATGTTGTTTCAACAATAACGAAATTTGACCAATCTATACTCTCATTAGCTCGAAAAGACAAGACAAACGTAGGTTTGGGAGGTATGCTTAGTAAGCTGACATTTGCAAAATTAGCAAGTTCATTAGGCATACAAGTCAATATTTTTAGTGCAAAAAAAGAAAACTCTATTCTTGATGCTTTAGAAAATAAAATAGGAACTTTCATTCAAGCAAAAACTGTTGCCCAATCGGCAAGACAAAAATGGCTAGCAAGTGGTAGTAATGTGATTGGTTCTGTTGAAATAGATACTGGTGCGAAAAATGCTTTATTGAAAAGAAAAAGTTTATTAGCAGTCGGTGTTCAGAATATTTTACATCAATTTGGAAATGGCGAAGCTTTTGAAATTGTTGATGAAGAAGGACATGTTGTTGCGGTAGCTAAATCAAAAATTAGCTCTAAACAATTAGCAGATTCTAGCAATAAACAAAATATAATCTTAGCTCACGCAGATGAAATTGTATTGCTTTAATTTATCTCAGGAAATAACTAAAATAATTATTTAGCACGCATTCTAGTAGGTTTCTTTCCACCCGAAACAAAGTAGCTTTTGATTAATCTAAATAATGTTTGATATGGATTTTCATTAGGGACAGGATTTTCTCCATTTCCAATTCTTTTCATTTGATCTGCATACCATTTTATTTCTAATATACCAGAACTATCAATCATTTTGATTCCAGTTGTGCGTGGTTTGATGACATATTGTGGTTCTTGACCTTCTAATAAACGATTGGGTAAATCAGGTTCAATTGCCAAAGAACGAGCAATGCCCACAAAATCAACATCTTTAGAAGATATTGCATTTGCCATGCCATTCAAACTGCGGAAACCTCCAGTAACGACTAAAGGTGTTTTGATTTGCTTTCTTACTTTTGTCGCAAAGTCCATAAAATAAGCTTCCCTACTTTTAGTACTTTCTTTCATTTTGTTGACCACCATCATCTCAGGTGATTCATAAGTGCCACCAGATATTTCTATTAAATCAATACCTAAATCTGATAAAGTTTTTATGGTTTCCATAGATTCCTCCTCAGTAAAACCACCTTTTTGAAAATCTGCTGAATTTAATTTGATACCAATAGGAAAATCATTGCCCACATTCGCTCTCATTGCTTGATATACTTCAACTACAAAACGTCTTCTATTTTCGGCATTTCCACCATATTCATCATTTCTTACATTATGATGAGGAGATAAAAATTGACTTATTAAATAGCCATGAGCTCCATGGATTTGAACACCTGAAAAACCAGCCTTTTTTACAATGGCAGCAGCAGTTCCAAATCGCTGTATAATATCTTTTATTTCTTCAATAGTTAATGCACGAGGAGTAGCAAAAACAGCACGCATATCTGTTCTAAATGGAATAGCAGATGGTGCGACATTTTCCTTATTTAAACCTCTTGGCGATTGTTTTCCTGGGTGATTAAGTTGTACCCAACAAGCTGCATTATTTAGTGTTGCAGCTTTTGCCCAAGCTTTCAATTGTGCTAAATTATCTTCATTTTCAATAAAGACATTTCCTGGTTCTCCTAGGTATCTTTTGTCTATCATCACATTGCCAGTAACACTAATACCTAAGCCACCTTCTGCCCAAACCTTATATAAGTTGATGAGTGATTCTTTTGGAGCTCCATTTTTGTAGCCTTGACCTTCACTCATTGCTGATTTAAAAAGCCTATTTTTAATAATAGTTCCATTAGGTAATTTAAAATTTTGAGCTAAAATATTTTGAGGTTTCATATACTTTAATATTGGTTACTAATAATTTTTGTGCAATATAATATTTATTGATTGAAGAATAATACTTCAATAAACTTATTATCAAAGGATATTTTGTGGACTAAGACATCTGAAATTGAATTATTGAGTCGCATAAAAAAAGTATTTATTTTTCTATTCATTTCTATTCAAATAAAGGTATGTAAAACTCCTTTTTATATAAAATTTGTACTTTTTTGAGTAAAAACGCAGAAAATCTGCCACTTGCTCCCACCAATTTCTTTAAAGTTTTCCATAAATTTAATTTTTGTTGATTAACGTATGTTGATAAACAACATAATAAAATCAGGTATTCCGACATTATTTTCACATCGTAGTATTACTTATATACAAGATTATCCACACTTTTTCAATTATCCACATTGTTTGTGGTAGGAATTTTATGCAGAAAGTGGGAAATAATGGCAGCTTTTATATAATTTTGTGTAAGCTATACGACAATGCTCATTTTTACAGGACGATATGAAATTAAAATAGATGCAAAAGGCAGACTAAAACTGCCTGCGGATTTATTACGTCAAGTGCCTGAAGAAACACGAACAACGTATGTTTTAAATAAAGGATTAGATAATTGTTTGCGATTGTATCCTATTCAACAATGGAAACAAATTACAGAGGAAATGGCAAAACAATTAAGTTATTTCCGAAATGAAGACAGACAGTTTTTAAAATATTTCTATCAAGGAGCTATCAATGTAGAATTAGATGGTAGTGATAGAATTTTAGTTCCTAAACGTTTGCAAGATTTAGTAGGAATTAAGTCAGATATCGTGATTAATGCCTATCATGATGCTATTGAAATTTGGGGTAGTGAAGCATACTATGCAGATTTAAAAGAGCCTGAAAATTTTGCAGATATGGCTGATGCGATTTGGAGTAAATTAAGTAACAAATAATCGGAAAATATGAGTTATCACCAACCGGTTATGTTGCAAGAGTGTTTAGATGGGTTGAATATACAGCCGAATGGTATCTATGTAGATGTAACATTTGGCGGTGGTGGACATTCAAAAGAGATTCTAAAAAGATTGGGAGAAAATGGAAAGTTATTTGCCTTTGATTTAGATGATGATGCTCAATATAATAAAATAGACGATAATAGATTTGTGTTGATACAAGCTAATTTTAGACATATAAAAAGGTTTTTACGACTGCATAATATTACGAAGGTAGATGGTATTTTAGCAGATTTTGGAGTTTCTTCTCATCAAATTGATGCTGCTGATAGAGGCTTTTCTATTCGTTATAATGCCGATTTGGATATGCGTATGCAACAAACACAAATGCTTACTGCAAAACAAGTGGTGAACACCTATTCTGCTGATCAATTGCAAAATATTTTAGGATTTTATGGTGAAGTACCTAACGCTAAAACATTAGCAAATGCTATAGTTCAAGAGCGAGAAGTAAAAGATATAGAAACAACGATGCAATTAGTGGATTTGTGTTTGAACTATTCAAGAGGAAAGGAGCATAAGTATATGGCTCAAGTATTTCAAGCCATACGAATTGAAGTGAATGATGAACTCAATGCAATTAAAGATTTTTTGGCTTCGGCATTAGAAATATTAAATGTTGGCGGCAGATTGGTTACCATGTCTTATCATTCATTGGAAGATAGGTTGGTAAAAAATTTTATTAAAACTGGCAATGTAGAAGGAGATGTACAAAAAGATTTCTATGGAAAGATAGCTAAATATTTTAACCAAATTAACAAAAAACCAATTGTTGCAAATGAGGAAGAAATAAAAGAAAATTCAAGAGCTAGAAGTGCAAAATTGCGTATTGCTGAAAAGATATAATGGAAGATGAAAAAGATATAGCAACCAATTCAAACATTCAACCTGTTGAAAAATCTAAAGCTCAACGGATTGTAGAAGGAACACTAAAATTGTTAGGGTTAGATGAATTTGTAAGTTATATCCAAGTATTAAAGAATGCATTTGTAATAATAGTTATCGTAATCATTGCAATTGTTGAAATTTTTAATACGCATTTGGCAGAAAGAATGACAAGAAATATAAACAAGAAAAAACAACATATAAAAGAATTGAGATGGGAGTACATGTCTGCAAATGCTGAAAAAAATGAAAAAACTAAACAATCAGAAATACAAAAAATTGTATCACCTGAAAGTGTAAAGGCATTACAGGAACCACCAAAAAAAGTAGAACTAGATAATTAAAAACAACACATTGAATATTAAAACTAACATATTATTAAGAATTTATATAGTAGGCATTTTGTGTGCTGTGTTTGGTTTTGTCGTAATGGGAAGAGTTTATCAAATTCAAACAGAAAGAGACGGTTATTGGCGAAATATTGCGGATTCTTTAACAACAAAAATTTTTACAATTCCAGCAGATAGAGGAAATATTTATTCTGCAGAAAATGAATTGTTAGCAACAACTGTACCTTATTTTAATTTATTTATAGATTTTGGTTCAACAGCAATGAGTGATGAAATTTTCAAAGCAAATATTGATTCTTTAGCCTATTATATGTCTGTAACTAAGAAAGATAAACCTATACAGCAATATAAAAAGGAATTAACTACGGCAAGAAAACTAAAAAGAAGATACTATCCAATTTTTAAAAATATTGAATTTGTACAATTAAATAAAATAAAGCAGTGGCCACTTTTTAGAGAAGGAAAATATTCAGGTGGTTTAATTGTAGAGACATTACAAAAAAGACATAACCCTTTTGGATATATTGCTGGAAGAACGATTGGATATATTAAAAATGATGGACCAAGTGTTGGTTTAGAAGGAACTTATAATTCTTATTTGGCGGGTGTTAGTGGAATAATGCCTAAGCAGCGAATTGCTGGTGGCACTTGGATGCCTATTCATAAAGCTGGAAGCATAGAACCTCAAAAAGGAAAAGATATACATACCACTATTGATATTTCAGTTCAAGATATTGCAGAGACAACATTAATGGATGCAGTTATTAACTACAACGCTGATTTTGGTTGTGCAGTAGTCATGGAAGTAAAAACGGGTGCAATTAAAGCAATTGCTAATCTTGGTAAAAATAAAAATGGAACTTACAGTGAAACTTATAATTATGCAGTGGGAATGGGCAATGAACCAGGCTCGGTTTTTAAATTAGCAGGATATTTAGCATTATTTGATGATGGTTATATCACTTTAAATGATTCTATTAATACAAACCACGCATCAGCTACTTTTGGAAAATTCCGTTTGACAGATGATGGACATAATACGCAATATCAATTTCTGAATCCAAACAAAGCTATGGCTATTTCCTCAAATGTGGCTATAGCTAAATGGGTAACACAATTTTATGAAGGAAATAAGAAAAAATATTATGCTAAGTTGGCACAATTTGGTCTAACTGCTAAAACTAAAATTGAATTATCAGGCGAGCCTGCACCTTACATAAATACACCAGATAAGTGGTCTG
The DNA here is from genome assembly GCA_964472755.1 of uncultured Chitinophagales bacterium. Classification (GTDB taxonomy): domain Bacteria; phylum Bacteroidota; class Bacteroidia; order Chitinophagales; family JADIYW01; genus JADJSS01. Next base: position 5,927 of record CAYYMF010000004.1, read on the forward strand.
GAATGTCACTGCCTTGGATGGCACATGGTTATGAAGTAAAACTTACACCTTTACAAATTTTAGCTTTCTATAATGCCGTTGCTAATGGTGGAATTAGAACACAACCACATTTAGTGAATTATATTTCTGAAGGTACCAATATTATTAAGACTTTTGATTATACAGATGGACAAAGAATTTGTTCTAAAGAAGCTGCTTTAAATGCAACAGAAATTCTAAAATCAGTTGTAAATGATAAAAGTGGGACAGGAAGAAATATTAGCACACCTTATTATCAAATAGCTGGAAAAACAGGAACTGCAAAAATCAGTTTTGGGAAAGAAGGCTATTCTAATAAAAATCTATCCACTTTTGTAGGCTTTTTTCCTGCCGATAATCCATTGTATTCTTGTATTGTTGTGATGGGAAATCCTCAAGGTTTGGTAACAACTGGCGGTTATGTTGCAGCACCAGTTTTTAGAACGATTGCAGATAAAATTATTTCTTCTAATGTGAAAAATAATTTGGCAATAAATAAAGATACATCGTTAAAAAGCATTAATCCTCCAACATTTATTGCCAATACTCAACAAATAAAATCAATAGCAAAATTATATGATGTAAAGGTAGATGCCAACCATTTAGATGCAGAATATGCTTATGTAGATATTGATCCAGTTGATAAAAAAGTTAAAGTTAGAACGATTAAAAATGACCCGACTATCATACCAAATGTGAGAGGTATGTTGTTAGATGATGCTATCTATTTATTAGAAAATATGGGCTTTAAGGTCGGCTTTACAGGCAAAGGAAAAGTTCAGTCGCAATCTATAGAGTCTGGACAAATTTTTATGAAAGGAACTTATATCCATTTAACACTAAACTAAAAGAATTGAATAAATTAAATGAAATATTATTTGGATTGAACTACAATATTGTAGGGAATGATACTATTGAAATTAATGAATTAAAAATTGATTCTAAAAGTATTCAACCAAATGATGTTTTTATTGCGATTAAAGGAACAAGTGTTGATGGTCATACTTTTATAGATACGGTTATTCAAAAAGGTGCAAAAGTTATTGTTTGTGAACAATTACCAAATAATATCAACGATTCCATAACTTATATTCAAGTAGAGGATACAAGAAAAATAGCTGCTTTATTAGCATGTAATTTTTATCATCATCCATCTAAAAAGACAAAACTTGTAGGTGTAACTGGCACCAATGGCAAGACTACAATTGCTACTTTATTATATCAATTATATAGAAAAGCTGGTTTTAACGTTGGTTTGATTTCTACTATAGAAAATAAAATCAATGAAGAAATTATTTCTGCAACACATACGACACCAAACCCAATCGCTTTGAATCAATTGTTGGATATGATGGTACAACAAAATTGTGATTACGTCTTCATGGAAGTAAGTTCACATGCAGCTCATCAAGATAGAATTGCAGGTTTAAATTTTGCAGGAGCAATTTTTTCAAATATTTCTCACGACCATTTAGATTATCATAAAACATTTGACGAATATATTAAGGCAAAGAAAATATTCTTTGATCAATTGCCATCATCAGCTTTTGCTCTAGTGAATATTGATGATAAACGTGGTGAGGTAATGTTGCAAAATACATTAGCCAAAAGATATACTTATGCTTTAAAATCTTTAGCTGATTTTAATTTTAAAATCTTAGAAAATAATTTATCAGGTTTAGTTTTGAAATATAAACATCAAGATATTTATACGCATCAAGTTGGCAATTTTAATGCATATAACTTGTTAGCCATTTTAGCCACAGCTATTTTATTAGGAATGGACGAACAAAAAGCACTTGGTCGTATTTCTGAATTGCAAAGTGCTGAAGGCAGATTTGATATTGTAAAATCAAATCGAAATAATATTGTCGGAATTGTAGATTATGCACACACGCCTGATGCTTTGAAAAATGTTATAGACACAATAAATACGGTAAGAACTGGCAACGAATCTTTGATTACAATAATTGGTTGTGGAGGAAATAGAGATAAAGCGAAACGTCCAGAAATGGCTTTGATTGCTGCAACGCTTAGTACCAAAGTTATTCTGACATCTGACAATCCTAGAGATGAAGAACCTGAGCAAATTATTGCTGAAATGCAAGCGGGTATTCCTCCTCACTTAACTAAAAAAGTAGTTACTATTTTGGATAGAAAAGAAGCCATTAAAACTGGTGTTTTATTGGCTCAAGCGAATGATGTCATCTTATTAGCTGGTAAAGGACATGAGAAATATCAAGAGGTAAAAGGTATAAAACATCCATTTGACGATAAGCAAATATTAAGTGGAATTTTAAATAATATATAAAAAATAGAAGATGCTATACTATTTATTCAAATACCTAAAAGAACATTACGATTTCGTCGGTGCAGGTTTGTTCCAATATATTTCGTTTCGAGCATCTATGGCAATTTTATTGTCTTTGATTATTACCATGATAATTGGTAGAGGAATAATAAAATGGTTGCGTAAACAACAAATTGGAGAAAGTGTACGTGATTTGGGATTAGAGGGACAAACGCAAAAGAAAGGTACACCAACAATGGGTGGAATTATCATTATTGCGGCTATTTTAATACCAACTTTATTATTTGCTAAACTAGACAATATTTATGTGTTGTTATTGATATTAACAACAGTTTGGATGGGCGGTGTAGGTTTTTTAGATGATTACATAAAAGTATTTAGAAAAGATAAAGAAGGCTTAAAGGGAAGGTTTAAAATTATTGCTCAAGTTTTATTAGGCTTGATTATAGGTGCGGTTTTGTATTTCCATCCATCTGTAAAAGTTAGAGATTTTAATAATGTTTTCGTGTATAAATATGAAAATGGAAAAGTAAATTGGAGAGAGCCAATTGAGACTAAACCAACTTCAAAAATTATATATGAAAGCCAAGGTGTTCAAGATGGTGAATACTTATATTCTCACGAGACAAAAACAAGTAAAACCAATGTTCCATTTTTTAAAGATAATTTATTGGATTATGGTTATGTCTTAAAACCATTCGTAAAAGATTACCACAAATGGGCTTGGATTATTTTTATTCCTGTGGTTATTTTTGTACTTACAGCTGTATCTAATGCTGCTAATTTGACTGATGGAATTGATGGTTTAGCATCGGGAGTTTCAGCAATTGTACTAATCACCTTAGCAATCTTTGCTTATGTATCAGGGAATATTAAGATAGCAGATTATCTGAATGTATTGTACATTCCAAATTCTGGAGAAGTCGTGGTAGTTTGTGCAGCTTTAATTGGTGCATGTATTGGATTTTTATGGTATAACGCCTTTCCTGCAACAGTTTTTATGGGAGATACTGGTTCATTGATGCTAGGTGGTGTTATTGCCACGATAGCCATAATATTAAAAAAAGAATTATTGATTCCTGTTTTATGTGGAATATTTTTAGTGGAAAATTTGTCGGTAATGATTCAAGTTTCTTATTTCAAATATACGAAGAAGAAATATGGAGAAGGTAGAAGAATATTCAGAATGGCACCTTTGCATCACCATTATCAAAAAATGGGTTACCACGAAACCAAAATAGTAACAAGATTTTGGATAGTAAGCATTTTACTCTCCGTACTTACATTTTTAACATTAAAAGTAATATAAACGATAGTGAACGACAATAGAAATATAGTAATATTAGGTAGTGGCGAAAGTGGCGTTGGAGCGGCTATTCTTGCACAAAAGCAAGGATATGGTGTATTTGTTTCTGATTTTGGAACTATTAAAGAGGTGTATAAATCAGAATTAACTAAGCGTAATGTTGAGTTTGAAGAAGGCAAACATACGGAAGAAAAAATATTAGCAGCTGATATTATTATAAAAAGTCCTGGCATTCCAGACAAAGCTCCTATTGTCAAAAAGATAAAGGAAAAACAGTTAGAAATTATTTCTGAAATTGAATTCGCTTATAGATTTACAAAAGCTATGATTATTGCAATTACAGGTTCTAATGGGAAGACAACGACAACATCATTGGTCTATCATATTCTGAAGAATGCTGGTTTAAACGTTGGTCTTGGCGGAAATATTGGAGATAGCTTTGCTAAGCAAGTGGCAGAAGATGATAAAGCATATTTTGTATTAGAAATTTCTTCGTTTCAATTAGATAATTGTACAACTTTCAAGCCTCATATTGCAATCCTAACTAATATAACTGAAGACCATTTGGATAGATATGATTATAAGTTTGAAAATTATATCCACTCTAAGTTTTCTATTGCTAAAAATCAAACAGAAGATGATTTTTTCATCTATTGTATCGATGATGAAGTAAGCAAAAAATACATCAAGCAATTCGCTATTAAAGCAAAACAAATTCCATTTTCTTATTATCAAAAACTAGAAGAAGGTGGATATGTAGAAGATAAAAATCTCATTATTAATATAAACAAAAACAAATTTATCATGCCAACAAACGAACTTGCATTACAAGGAATCCACAACACGTACAATAGTTTGGCTGCCGGAATCGGAGCAAAACTTTTTAACGTAAGAAATGAGAAAATTAGAGATAGTTTTCAGGATTTTAAATCTTTAGAACATCGTTTAGAATTTGTTGCAACTGTCAAGGGTATTGACTTTATCAATGATTCAAAAGCTACGAATGTAAATTCTACTTGGTATGCTTTAGAATCTATGATTAAACCAACAGTATTGATTTTGGGTGGCGTGGATAAAGGAAATGATTATACACTTATCAAAGATTTAGTGAAAGAGAAAGTTAAAGCTATAATTTGCTTAGGTAAGGATAATGAGGCTTTACATAAAGCATTCGCTGATGAAGTTGGTTATATCGTAGATACACAAAGTATGGAACAGGCTGTAAATATGGCTTATAATATTGCAGAAAAAGACGAAGTTATATTGTTATCGCCTTGCTGTGCTAGCTTTGATTTGTTTGAAAATTACGAAGATAGAGGCAGACAATTTAAAAGAAATGTTTTGAATCTATAATACTAGAAATTGAAAAACTAGAGATGTTTAAGAATTTAATCAATAATATAAAAGGAGATAAGTATATTTGGTACATTGCGGCCATATTAGCAGTCTTTTCTATGTTATTGGTGTATAGTTCTGCTCGAACTTTGGCATATAAATCATTGCATGGAAGTACAGAATTATTATTAGTAAAACATCTCATAAATTTAGGAATTGGTTTTGCAGTTATTTATTTTGTACATAGAGTAGATCACCGTTATTTCTCTAGAGTAGCACAATTAATGTTGATTCTCTCCATATTCTTATTGGCATATACGCTGGTTTTTGGTATTAGCACAAATGATGCAACTAGATGGGTTAAAATTCCAGTAATTGGTTTGAGATTCCAATCATCAGATATTGCACGTTTAGCATTGATAATGTACACTTCAAGTACAATATCAAAAATGCAAGGTGTAATAAAAGATTTTAAAGAAGTAAGTATTTATTTGATGGGACCAATTGTATTGATTTGTGCTTTAATTATGTTAGAAAATCTATCTACAGCTACTATCTTATTTATGACTTGTATTGTTATCTTATTTATTGGCAGAGTAAGTACTAAATACATCTTGTTTATATTTGGAGGAGGTGTGCTTGTCGGTGGTTTATTATTTGCACTTTCTTTCTTTAAAGTAGTAGATTTTGGTAGAGCTGATACTTGGGTGGGTCGTGTTGATTCGTGGTTGCATCCAGATTATAGTAGTGATGACCTCTTTCAGCAAAAACAAGCTAATATTGCTATGGCAAAAGGTGGCTTTTTTAGAATTGCTCCTGGAAAAAGCACACAATGTAATTTCTTGCCAGAAGCCTACTCAGATTATATTTTTTCAACTTTAGTTGAAGAATATGGTTTCGTAGGAGCAATTTTTATTTTGTGTTTGTATTTGTTTTTTCTTTATCGAATTGTTGTTTTATATAACAAAAGTACAAAAGCATTTGGTGCTTTAATGGCAGTGGGATTAGGTATGAGTATTACGATGCAGGCTGTGATGCACATGGCTGTAAATACACACTTATTGCCAAATACAGGTATAACTTTGCCTTTAATAAGTTGGGGAGGCACAAGTATAGTTGCGAACTCAATAGCTTTAGGCATTATTTTGAGTGTAAGTGCTTATGTTGAAAAAGCACCAGCAACTAATTCGGAAGTTGGTTTAGTAAAAAAGCGTAGTCCTAAGAAAAAAGATATTGTTAATGATATTCATGGATAATAAATAAAACGAATTGGGAGAAAGTAAAAAATATATTATTGCAGGAGGAGGAACTGGAGGACATATCTTCCCAGCTATTGCAATTGCTGATGCGATAAGGCAAAATAATGCAGATGCTGAAGTGTTATTTGTTGGTGCAAGTGGAAGAATGGAAATGGAAAAAGTGCCACAAGCAGGTTATAAAATTATTGGATTAGAGGTAGTAGGTATCCAACGAAGATTGACAATAGAGAATTTATTAGTGCCAATAAAATTATTAAAAAGTTTATTGCATGCACGAAATATTATTAAAGAATATAGACCTGATGCATGTATTGGCGTTGGTGGTTATGCGTCAGCACCTGTTTTGTTTATGGCAGCTTTGATGGGCATTCAAACATTTATTCAAGAACAAAATTCTTATCCAGGCATTACTAATAAAATTTTATCCAAGTTTGCTAAAAAAATATTTGTCGCTTATGATAATTTGAATTTATTCTTTAATCCTAATAAAATAAAATTAACTGGAAACCCAGTAAGGAAAGATATTTCAGGGACTTTGCCATTGAAGAAAGATGCTTTAGATTTTTTCCAACTAGATGAATTAAAAAAAACGATTTTAGTAATTGGTGGAAGTCTTGGAGCTAGAACAGTGAATGAAGCAATTGAAGCTAATTTAGAACTATTTGTAAAACAAGATTACCAAGTCTTGTGGCAGACTGGAAAAGCTTATTATGCTGGCATTATTGAACGGACTGATAAATTGGCAATTAAACAAATTAAGATTCATCAATTCATCAAAGAAATGAATTTGGCGTATGCTGCTGCAGATGTTATTGTTTCTAGAGCTGGTGCTTTGTCCATTTCTGAACTTTGTATTATCGGAAAGCCCTGTGTTCTGATTCCTTCACCAAATGTTTCTGAAGATCATCAAACAAAAAATGCAATGGCATTAGTCAATAAAAATGCTGCTTTAATGATAAAAGATAATGAAGCGGTAAAAAAATTAGGGAATGTACTTGTTGATTTATTGAATAATGACCAACAACAGAAAATACTTGCAGAGCATATAAAAATGTTAGCAAAATCAGATGCTGCGAATGAGATTGTTCAAGAAATTGTTAGTAGTAAATAAAAAATGAATTAATAAAATGGAGTTAGATAAAATTAAAAGCGTTTACTTTTTGGGGATTGGTGGAATTGGAATGTCTGCCTTAGCAAGATATTTTAATATCCTTGGCAAAAAAGTAAGTGGCTATGATAAAACTCCAACAGTATTAACGCATGATTTAGAACAAGAAGGCATTGCAATTACTTATGATGATAGTGAAGAAACTTTAGATAAAAATGCAGACTTAGTTGTGCTTACACCGGCAATTCCAAAAGATAGCAAACAATTGGCATATTATAATTCTTCTGATATTTTGGTATGGAAACGAGCAAAAGTATTAGGATTAATTGCTAATTCAGGATTTAATATTTCAATTGCTGGTTCACACGGAAAGACTTCTACTTCTACATTTACAGCACATTTACTCAAAACTGGCAATAAAGATATTGCAGCATTTTTAGGTGGAATTTCGATTAATTATCAATCCAATTTTATTGAAGGCAGGACTTATATAGTTGCTGAAGCGGATGAGTTTGATAAGTCTTTTTTAAATCTTACTCCAGATATAGCACTTATTACTTCAGTGGATACGGATCATTTGGATATTTATGGAAATTTAGACGCAATTAAGGCTTCTTTTAGTGCATTTTGTAAGCAAATTAGACCTAATGGAATTTGTATTTATAATAAACAAGTAGATACTAAAATACTTAATCCTGATGTCAAAAATTTGAGCTATAGTTTGTTGGATACTACTGCAGATTTTTATACTGAACATCTTAGTGTAAATAATGGAACTTATATTTTTGATATTATTCATCCCAATGGGAAAATAGAAAATGTTATTTGCAATTATGGCGGCCAACACAATATTGAAAATGCATTAGGTGCAATTGCGATTGCTTTGCAAGTCGGTGTTGATATAGAAAAAATAAGAACAGCTATTGCAAGTTTTAGAGGTGTAAAAAGAAGATTTGAAACACATTTTAAAAATAATCGTTTTGTCTATATTGATGATTATGCCCATCACCCAAGAGAAATAGATGCCGCATTGGCTGCAACAAGAGAGTTATATCCAAATAGAAAAATAACAGCTATTTTTCAACCTCATTTATTTTCAAGAACTAGAGATTTATGTGATGAGTTTGCACAATCTCTTTCTAAAGTAGATGAACTGATTTTATTAGATATTTATCCAGCTAGAGAGTTGCCAATAGAAGGTATTACGAGTAAAATTATATTAGATAAAGTTACGATTCCAAATAAGAAAATTATACCTAGAGAAAGTTTATTGAATTATCTAGATAGTAATATAGAAAATATTGATGTAGTCATTACAATTGGTGCTGGAAATATTGACACAACGGTAGATTCAATTACAGCATTATTAGAAAAAAATAGTAAAGAAGTTAATGAATAAGCAGACCAAAAATATTATTATCCGTTTATCTGTATTGCTTTTTGTCATTGCATTCTTTGCCGTTTCATTGATTGCAAGAACAAGTGCTAATAATTTTAAAGTAACTGATATTACAATTCTCATTGACGAATTGGAAGATAATTTTATGATTTCAAAAGATGATGTTTATTATTTAATCACTAAAAATTTCAGTTTAAAAACACAAGCAATAGATAATAAAACATTGTTTGATATTGAACAAATGATTGATACAATTTCGTGTGTAGAATCAACACAAGCATACATTGATAAGGATAAAAAACTATGTGTTAGCATTAAGCAAAGAACGCCAATTGCTAGAGTGTTTAATCAATTTGGACAGAATTTTTATATAGATAAATTTGGAATGAAGTTTATGCCAAAGCAAAATGAAACCATTAAAGTACCTATTGTTACTGGGACTATCACTGAAGTGCTTGGTGGAAATGATACCATAAAACAAAAATCATTAATTGAAACATTAAAAGTATGTCAGTATTTAATACAAGAAAATACTTGGTATAACTTAATTGGACAAATAAATATTAATGAAAAAAAAGAAATTGAATTGATTCCAAGAATTGGAAATGCCCTTATTTTATTGGGGAATTCAAATGATTTAGAAGAAAAGTTCAATAAACTCAATGTTTTTTATACAGAAGTTTTAGATAAAGTTGGATGGGAAAAATATAGAGTTATCAACATAATGTATAAAGATCAAGCAATTTGTTTTAAATAAAATTCAGAAATATGCAGAATATATTATCATCAGAAATGAACGAAGAAAAAATTGATTCCGAAAAAATTGTATGTGCTATTGATATTGGAACATCAAAAGTTGCTGCATTAGTTGGAAAAAGAAATCAGTTTGGTAAAGTCGAAATCTTAGGCGTTGGATTAAGCCAATCTTTTGGTGTACAACGTGGGGCTGTTGTAAATATTACTAAAACTGTTGAATCTATCATTAAAGCAGTAAAGCAAGCAGAGGCAAGTTCTGGCTTTAAGTTTAAAAATGTGCATGTTGGCATTGCAGGACAGCATATTAAAAGTATAAAGAATAGAAGTCAGGTAAATAGGGCAAATACAGATACTTGGATTACACATGAAGATGTTCGTTTGTTAAAAGAGGAATCTAATAAATTGGCTTTGCCTCCAGGCGATAAAATTTTACATGTCTTACAACAAGAATTTATTATTGATAATGAGCCCAATATCCAAGATCCAGTTGGTATGATGGGCGTGAAATTAGAAGGTAATTTTCATATTATTACGGGTGGTATTTCTCATATAAAAAACATAGAGCGATGCGTTAATGCTGCGGGTCTTGAAGTTGCAAGTATTCAATTAGAACCATTAGCTTCTGCTGATGCGGTCTTGTCTAAACAAGAATTAGAGGCTGGAGTTGCTTTGGTTGATATAGGTGGAGGAACAACTGATATTGCAATTTTTGAGAATTTTATTATTCGTCATACAGCTGTTATTCCTTTAGGTGGAAATATAATTACTGAAGATTTAAGAGATTTTAAAATTCTTCGTGAACAAGCAGAAAGATTAAAAGTTGAATTAGGTTCAGCAATTGCAACAGATGATTTAAAAGACCAACAAGTTCGTATCAAAGGCATTCAACCAGGTGCTCCAGGAATTGAATTAAATTTACAAAGTGTTGCTAAGGTAATTGGTGCGAGAATGATTGAGATTTTGGCAAATGTAGATCACCAAATTAGATTGTCAGGTTACGATAAAAAATTAATTGGTGGAATCGTTTTAACTGGCGGTGGTTCTCAATTAAAACATTTAACACAATTAACAGAATTAGAAACTGCACAAATTGCAAGACTTGGTTATCCAAGAGAACATTTAGCTCCTTCAAAAATTAAGAATATAGATAATCCAATTTTTGCTACAGGTATAGGTTTATTAATCCGTGCATTTAAAATGTATGATGAAGAACAATTGATTGCAAAAGAAAAAAGTTTGTTAGAGGTTAAAGTTGAAGATTCAATTGCACCAGTTAACATTGAAAAGCCGATTGAAATCAAAGTTGAAAAACCTAAGGAAGAAGAAACGCCTTTAAATATTGAAGATGAAACTCCTGAGTTGCCAAAACAACCTAAAAAACTATCTATTTTTTCAGTTTGGGGAGGAAAAATTGAAAAGTTTATGAAAAGTGATAATGACTTTTTAGATGTTTAATTAGTAAAAGTTTAGATAAATATAGATTAATAAATACAAAATAAAATATACAATTATGGAATTTGAAATATTCAACGAAAACAACTCAATCATCAAAGTACTAGGTGTTGGTGGTGGTGGCTGTAATGCAGTAAATCACATGTTTGCTGGTGGTATCCCTGGCGTAAATTTTGCGGTTTGTAATACAGATAATCAAGATTTGCAAAAAAGTCCAGTAGCTACAAAAATTCAATTAGGAAAAGACTTATTGGAAGGATTAGGTGCTGGTGCAGACCCTGAAGAAGGCAGACGAGCAGCTTTAGAAGCTGAAGAAGAAATTAGAATGTATTTGTCTAATAATACAAAAATGGTTTTTGTTACAGCAGGAATGGGTGGTGGAACTGGAACTGGTGCTGCACCTGTTATTGCAAAAATTGCTAAAGATTTAGGAATTCTTACAGTTGGTATTGTTACTTCTCCATTTATGAATGAAGGTAAACCAAAAAGAGAAAAAGCGAATAGAGGTATTCAGAATATGAAAGAAAATGTAGATGCCTTGATTCTAATTTCTAATAATAAATTGTATGAAATTTTTCCAGATTTAGATATTGATGAAGCTTTTGGTAAAGCAGATGATATTTTGACAACTGCTGCCAAAGGTGTTACAGAAATTATTACTAAACCAGGTAAAATCAACGTGGACTTTAATGATGTTAAAAGAGTGATGCAAAATAGTGGCGTTGCGATTATTGGTATTGGACACGGAAGCGGCGAAAATAGAGCCAAAGATGCGATTGACTCTGCTGTTAATTCACCGTTATTGGAAGAGCAAGATATCTACGGAGCAAAAGGTGTTGTATTGTATATTAGCTATGGTTCTGATTTTAAAATGAAAGAGTTGGATATGATTATCCAAAAAGTACAAAACGAAACAGAAACAGATTGCGAAGTTATCTGGGGTGTTTGTAAAGATGAATCTTTAGGTGAAGATATTGCAATTACGTTAATTGCAACAGGATTTGAGTCTGGAGAATCGAATAAAGAAAGAAAAAAACAATTAGAGCAAGAACAACAAAGAAAAGTTCAAGAAGAGAAAAATAAAGTTGTACATACTTTATCAAATGTTTCAACAAATAAACTTCCTGATGTAAATAGGGAAGAACTAACTACAAATTCGGTGAATACCGTTGAACTCGAATCACCAAAAAGTAATTCACATATTGAATTAGAAATTGAAAATTTTTCTACGCCAAATGCACCAAAGTCAGAAGATGAAGATTTTGAAATTAAGTTAGTTACAAAACCTCGTATTTCTATTGATGATGATTTTGTTTTGATAAATAAATCAAGCCAAACAGATTTATTTGAAGAAGATACTTTTGGCAATGACAATAGAAATCTTTTCTCCATGGAGGAACAAAGTTTAGAACGTGATTTAATAAAAAAGCGTATTGCAATGGAAATGCAGAAAAACGAAGTAAGTCTGCACGAAATGGAAAAACAGCCGGCATATAAGAGATACGGAATACATTTAGACCAACCAACATCAGCAGAAAAATCTGAAATTTCAAACTATGTAATTTACCAAAATGAAGTAAGTAAAAGTATCGAAATTAAGCCAAATGCGATGAAGGATATTACATTAGATTAAATACAATGTAATTGCTTAAAATTTGAGCGAACCCAAAAGGTTCGCTTTTTTATTTGAAAATTTATTTTTTTCGCTTACCTTGAACATCAATGAACGATTTTTTTAGCAGTTTTTTTCAAGGAATGTATGCGACAAGCTATTGGGAATGGCAAGCCATAATTTGTGGTATTTTATATCTCTATTTTGCAATAAAGGGTAAGGTAATATGTTGGATTTTTGGATTTATTAATGCTGCAACTTATGTTTATGTTTGTGCTGATGCTAAATTATATTTAGATGCTATCTTACAAATATTTTATGTTTTAATGGCTATTGTTGGCTATCTGAATTGGAATAAAAAAGATACAACTCAAATTCATATATGGAATATAAAACAACATTTTTTTATAATTATATTGACAACAATTTATAGCTTAATATTGGGTTTTGTTTTTAAAAAATATACACATCAAGCATCACCTTTTTTAGATGCATTTGCTACTTGCTTTAGTTTAGTAACTACTTATATGGTTGCTCGTAAAGTATTAGAAAACTGGATATATTGGATTGTAATTGATAGTGTTTTAGCTTACTTGTATTATACTAGAGGCCTAGAAATGTCAAGTGTTTTAATGATAATCTATACATTTATGGCAATAAAAGGATTCTTAGAATGGAATAAAAATTATCGTGAACAATTAGCCCTAAAAGTATGATACGCATTGCAATAACAGGACCAGAATCTACTGGAAAAACCACGCTTTCTGAAGCTCTTTCGATGCATTTTGATTGTAATTGGGTGCCCGAATTTGCTCGTTTATTTTTAGAAAATAAAAATGGTGTCTATACAGCTGAGGATTTAGAGGTCATTGCAAAAGAGCAATTAAACGCTTGGCAAGCATATTCAAACGATGAACTATGTTTTTATGATACAGAAATGTTAGTGATGAAAATTTGGTCATCTTTTAAGTATGGAAAAGTAAGTGATTTTATAGAACTAGCTTACCAAAATCAAAAGATTGATTTATTTTTATTATGCAAACCCGATATCGAATGGGAAGCAGATGCATTGCGAGAGCATCCAGAAAAAAGAGAAGAATTATTTGAATTGTATTTTAATGCTTTGAGTGAAAATAAAATTCCCTTCGAAATTATTGAAGGGAATTATGAGGAGAGAATTCAAAACGCAATAAAATTGGTGGAGGATTTTCTGCAAAAATCCTCCACTAATTTATTTTAATCATCAGATGAACCAAATTTCATCTTGTTAATCCATATAATAACACCAGTGATTGGTAAACTAGTCGCTATTAAACAAACAATAAAATAAAGTATTTTTGAATATAAACCATAAGTAGTGCCAACATGTAATCCACGAATTTGTTTCATAATTCTTTCGCCCAATGACATGTCATTAAATAACTCTATTTTCTCAATATTTCCAGTTTCGGAATTGATGAATAATTTATCCGCTGCTTCAACATTAAATCTATCCTTATTGAATTTTGTTATTTCATAAGGACTACCATCTTGAGCAATTTTACTAATTATTGTTTTACCTTGATAAACTAATTTTGCATTAGCAATAGCAATGGCTTTTTCATAAGAAATTGCTGGAATTATTAATGATTCTTGAGTTTCAATTGCTTTATCTTCTTTTTTATCTTTACCTTTTTCACCCTTATTTCCTCTGCCGCCACCAGGACCTCCTTTCTGTTCCATTTCTTTCCCTGTGAGCAATTTATACAGTCCGTTATTGTACCATTCATACGACCAAGTCAGTCCAGTTAATGTCATTATTAATAAGAAAATTAAACTATAGAATCCTAAAACATTATGCAAATCATGATTAATTCGTTTCCATCTTGCACGCCACATAATTGTAAAACCTGGCTTAAAACTTCTCCAACTTCTAATTTTTTTAGGTAGCCAAATAACAAATCCTGATAGGCATAAAAATAAAAAGATAAGTGTTGCTGCTCCAGTAATTGGTCTGCCTTTTTCTATGTCTAACAATAACCATCTGTGTAATTTAAACATTGTAAAAAAGAATTCTGATGCTGGACCTTTTACATCACCAATTACTTTCCCAGTATATTGGTTCACCATAAAATTAGTACCTCTTCGGTCTTCTGCATTTTGCTTTACATTGATTTCATAAGGTCTAGTGTTTTCTTCTGTATAGACTACCCTTGATACTTTTCCTTTTGTTTCTTTTTCTGTATTTGCAATTAATTTTTCAATAGGTATAATTTGCTGTTTAGCCTCGATATTATATTTATTAGGTTCTATCCATTCTTCAATTTCAGTTTTGAATACATATACTGTTCCCGTAAAGCAAATAACAAATAATACAATGCCACTTGCAACACCAAGCCATAAATGTAAATCTCCTATAAGTTTTCTAAAAGTATATTTTTCCTTTTTTTTCATAAAATAATTTTTGCTTTAAATAAACAGACATCTTCCTTGATGAAGATGCCTGTCGTTTTGGATTGGATATGTTTTTTAAAATTTATAACTAATTGAAAGAGATGCGTTGATAGGTTCAGTTTGATTGATATAACCACCTCTGAAATACGAATTTAATCCTATTTTATTGGTTAGGTTATTCATATATAATCTTGCAGAAAATGCTTTGTAAGTATAACCAATTTGTGCATTCAAAGTTGTGTAAGCTGGCATATCAAAAGGTTTTTCTCCACCCATATTTCCGTGTCCATCAGGCGTTAAACTGTATTCATTTACTGGTCTTTTGCCTACATAATAAACACCTGCACTTAAACTCAAGCCTCTTAATGCTCCTTGACTAAATTGGTATTGTATCCAACCATTTGCAGTATGTGTAGGTGCATTCATTGGAGCAGAACCATTCACATAAGAAGGTGAATTTTTATAGCGTGCTTTTAAAAATGCATAACCTACCATAACAGTTAAATCTTTAGTGATACGCCCATTTAATTCTGTTTCTATTCCATCTCTTAATAAATCACCAGCTTTGAAATAATATCCAGTGGTTACATTTGTTCCTTCAAGATATTCTGAATTTGATAAATTTGCTGTATAGATATGAAAATAAGTTAAGTTGTAACGAAGTCTATCTTTAAACCAAGCAGTTTTTATTCCAGCTTCAAATTGTTGGGTTCTAGATGACCCAATTTCTTGTCCGTTACTCATTAAATTAGAAGCAGATCGTAAGCTTGTAGAGTTGGTATAAGAACCAAAAATATTTATACTTTCTGTTGGAGAGAGCATTAAACCAACACTTGGATTCCAAGCTGATTGTCTTTTTCCTTTTGTTCCTAATGGGTCTTTAGTGTAGATTTCTGAATAACGAACGCCAATGAACAATTTTAAGTATTTATGTAATTCAATAATATCTTGTGCTAAGATACCGAAAGTATGGTAAGCAGAAACAACAGGTGTTTTAGGATTGAATACAATATTTACACCTAGTTTCTCATTGCCCATATCATCATACTTAACTACTTTGCTTAAATCATTCGTAAAGTCTCCATAAATATCAATAGTATCAATAGTTACTGCATCAAAAGATGTTGTAGTTGCATTGGCAGATCTATAATCGAAACCAGTTTGGATAGTATGTTTAAATGGACCAGTTTTTATATTTTGAGCAATAAAATCAAATTGTAATGTTGAGTTTTTATCATCTCTCAAACTTTTAGTAACATCACGTTTTCTTAAATTAAAATCTTTATTTTTAAATGCTGCATTTGAAGTGGTCGAAATATTATCTACTTGATAAGACGAGAAACCATATGCTGCACGAATCATTAATTTATCATTGATGTTGTGGTCAAATCTTGCCATAAAGCTTGACATCTTGGTATTGTTATTATCAGTATTAAATCCTAAAAACTTATCTTTAGGTATAATGTAAAGTGCATTTTCTCCTTGTCCAGGTGCTAAGTTGATGGCATCATTTTTTGGTGTACGGTTGTCATTAAAATAATCGCCTTCAATTATAAAACTTGTTTTTTCTGATACTTTCCATGCAAAAGATGGATTGAAATAAAAACGATGTGCACTCGTTCCTTCTCTAAAAGTTTTGCCATATTCATATACACCATTGAAACGAATACCTATGTTTTTCTTTTGTGTTAATACTCTTTGAATATCAAATGAAGGACGAACTTGATGCCAGCTTCCATAACGAAGACTCACATTGCCTAAGTTTGTAAAGTTGGGTGTTTTGGTAACCACATTGATTACTCCACCCGCATTTCCAATGTCTGTTATCACACCTTGAGTAATTGCTGCAGAACCTTTTATCATCTGAATAGATTCTACACCTTGCATATCCACAACACCTGATGCTGTCTGAAATTGTGAATCCATACGGATACCATTTTTCAAAACAGGAACACCTCTAAAACCTCTTGTGGACATAGATTCTTTTACACCGCCATAACTCCCGAATAAAGTTACGCCCGGAATATTACGAACTGCATCTGTAATAGTCAATGCACCTTGTGCTTCTATTACTTTATAAGAAATTACCGAAACGGTTTGAATATTGTCATTTGGATTAATCGGCAAACGTGTAATCATTTCCAAACCTTTAGGTTTGTCATTACGCTCTCCAAAAATTTCTACATTATCTAAATTTAAAATTGTATCACTTGCTAATGTAACAGTTAAATCTTGTTCTTCTTCGTTCACATTAACAGTTGTGGTATAAGGTTGGTAGCCTGGACTTAAAACTTCTAATTGATAAGAACCATAAGGAATATTTGATAATAACGCAATGCCATCTTGATTAGCAACTGTGTCTCTGTCTGCATCAATTAAACTAGCTTGGAACAAGGCAATACCATTTTTGTCCCCATCTATACTTTTGATTTTTAAGTCTGCTGTCTGTGCATGCACGAATCCATTTAGAGATAGTGCCACGAATAATAATTTTAAGCGATTCATTTTGTTTATTTAGACTAAGATTAAATAATAATAATGACGCAAAAGTAGATTGCTAATAGTCATTTTGCAATACCTAAATTGGGTAATTTGATACCTAAATTTGGGTAAATGTGAAAAAAACTTAATAAAATTGGAGTTTTTAATCCTCTTTTTAGATTGTATTTATGATTTTACTTTAAGAGCGACATTATCCTGAAAAATTTATTTAATAGAATTAAACCCAAAATATGCAATAGATATTCTATTACAATTGAAAACACCTGCAAAATATAACGCTACGCTAACTTTTGCTCATTCACCATAGAGGTTACTATGTTTCAATCGCAAAAGTTTATATTTTATTGGTGTTTTCACTTTCATAACGAATCCTATTGCATAATTCGGGTTTAATTCAGTATTTTTGGCTTTTATTTTTAAAATCAGATATAATTTAGAATGAAAACTACAGCACTTACGGATACACATATTGCTCTTGGAGCCAAAATGGTGGATTTTGCAGGATTTAATATGCCAGTTCGTTATACTTCAGATATTGAAGAACATAATATTGTTAGAAATGGGGTAGGTGTTTTTGATGTATCACACATGGGCGAATTTATTGTGAAAGGAGTTGAAGCATTACCATTCTTGCAAAAAATTATATCTAATGATATTTCAACTTTAGAAATTGGGAAAGCAATGTACGGTTATTTACCGAATGAAACAGGTGGAATTGTCGATGATTTATTGGTGTATAAAATGGCCGATGAAGAATATATGTGTGTGGTAAATGCTGGAAATATTGATAAAGATTGGGCTTGGTTTACACAACATAATACCAGTAATGCGCAATTAAAAAATATTTCAGATAATATTGCTTTATTGGCAATCCAAGGGCCAAAAGCAGCAGAAGCATTGCAATCATTAACAGAAGTAGATTTAAAAAGCTTGCCTTATTATCATTTTACTGTAGGAAAATTGGCGGGTATTGAGAATGTCATTATTTCAGCAACTGGATATACTGGAGCTGGTGGTTTTGAAATATATTTTGACAAATCTAATGCAGAAACTATCTGGAATCAAATTTTTGAAGCAGGAAAACCTCAAAATATACAACCAATTGGTTTGGGTGCTAGAGATACCTTACGTTTAGAAAAAGGTTTTTGTTTGTATGGCAATGATATTGATGATACTACTTCTCCATTAGAAGCTGGATTGGGTTGGGTAACCAAATTCAATAAAGATTTTATAGCAAAGGATATTTTATTGAAACAAAAAGAAAATGGACTTAGTAAAAAGTTAGTGGGTTTCAAAATGATTGATAGAGGTATTCCTCGTAGTCAGTATTTGATTAAAGATGCCGATAATAATGAAATTGGTCATGTAACATCAGGAACTCAGTCTCCAACCTTAGGTTATGGAATTGGCTTAGGTTATGTGAATATTGAGCATTCAAAAGTAGGTACAGAAATTTTTATTGAAGTAAGAAATAAATTAATAAAAGCTGTAGTTTCAAAAATTCCTTTCCTTTAATAAGTATTAATAAATCAAGTATAAAAATAGTATGGCACAAGCGACAGATAGTTTACAGAAGATAGTAGCGCATTGCAAAGAATATGGCTTTATTTTTCCTTCATCAGAGATTTATGATAATTTGGGTGCAGTTTATGATTACGGCCCATTTGGTGTAGAATTAAAAAATGCGATAAAAGAATATTGGTGGAAAAGTATGGTACAATTGAACGAAAATATTGTCGGTATTGATGCCTCGATTTTTATGCATCCAACAACTTGGAAAGCATCAGGTCACGTAGATTCTTTTTCTGATCCATTAATTGATAATAAAGATTCTAAAAAAAGGTATCGTGCCGATGTGCTTTTGGAAGAAAAGATTGATAAATTAAAAGAAAAAGGACAAAAGGAATTAGAAAAAAAAGGTATAGATAAAAATGCTACTGAAGAGGATAAAGCAAAAGCAAGTAGAGATTATGCCAAAGGCTTAGAATTGGAAAAAGCATATACTGAAGCAGCACAAGCTAGTGATTTTGCACGTTACAAAGCCTTGATTGAAGAATATGAAATCGTTTGTGAAATATCAGGTACTAAAAATTGGACAGATGTTCGTCAGTTTAATTTGATGTTTGGAACACAATTAGGTTCTGTTGCTGAAGATTCTAATATAATATATTTAAGACCAGAAACCGCACAAGGAATTTTTGTGAACTTCTTGAATGTACAGAAGTCTGCTCGATTAAAAATACCTTTTGGAATCGCTCAAATAGGAAAAGCATTTAGAAACGAGATTGTAGCAAGGCAATTTATTTTTAGAATGCGTGAGTTTGAACAAATGGAAATGCAGTTTTTCATCAAACCAGGAACACAAAAAGAATGGTTTGCAAAGTGGAAAGAAACACGTCTAAATTGGCATTTGGCCTTAGGAACAAACCCTGAAAGTTTACGCTTTCATGTACATGAAAAATTAGCACACTATGCTGATGCTGCGGAAGATATTCAATTCCGTTTTCCTATTGGATTTAAAGAGTTGGAAGGCATACACTCCAGAACAGATTTTGATTTGGCAAATCATCAACAATTTTCAGGAAAAAAATTGCAATATTTTGATAGTGAAATCAATGAGAATTATGTACCTTATGTGGTCGAAACTTCAATTGGTTTAGACCGAATGTTCTTGCGTGTTATGAGTGAAAACTTAAAAGAAGAAACATTAGAAAATGGCGAAACAAGAACGGTGTTGAGTTTGCCACCAGCCTTAGCTCCAATAAAAGTAGCTATTCTTCCATTGACTAAAAAAGATGGTTTGCCTGAAAAAGCAAGAGCGATTGAAGCTAAATTAAGATTTGTTGGAAGAACTTTCTATGAAGAAAAAGATACTATTGGAAAAAGATATAGAAGAATGGATGCAATAGGAACACCTTATTGTATTACTATAGACCACCAAACACTTACTGACAATACGGTAACTTTACGTGATAGAGATACGATGCAACAAGAACGTATTAGTATTGATAATTTAGAACAATTTATTGCAGATAAGGTAAATATGAATACCTTGCTTAGAAAGTTAGTATAAGTGTGATTTAATTAGGTATGGGTATTTTTTCTATACGAACTAAGAGTTGTTTGTAAGCTTCACTGACTTTAATATCTGGATTTTGTGTGCCTTGAGTTATTTCACTCTTTATTTTATTGTAAGATTGTCTATTGCTTAAACCTTTCTCTAATGCAATAACTAAAAATGCATGACCAAAATAAGTATCTCCATTTTGAAAATATAAATAAGCAGCACTTTCATAAGGAACATACCAATCAGGATAGGTTTTACTAATTTTTTCTAAAAAATTAAAGGCACTATCTCTTTTTCCATTTTGCATTAAAGCATTGGGATATTTGTAATAAACTGATTCATTGCTTTTTTCTAATCTATAGACATTAGCGTAACAAAGCGTAGCACTATCATAATTTTGTCTTTTGGAAGTCATATCTCCCATCAAATCCCAACTCACAACTGAAGTATCAAATTTCTTTATAATTTTTAAAAATTGTTTTTCAGCTTCAGCAGTTTTTCCTAAGCCATAATAAGCAATGCCTTCAGATTCTTGTGTATGGATATCATCAGAATTTAGGGTGTTTGCTTGTTTTGCATATTGTAAAGCTTTCATAAAATTACTTTCCTGTTCACTTGGGTTACTACTATTCATACCCATTTGAGCATAATGAGTGGAGGCAATTCTATTGGCTTCAAAGGATTGTTGTAAATGCGGCATATCTGCTTCAAACAAAGTTTCTTTACTAAACCAAGCATTATTTCTTGCCTTTACAAATGGAAAATACAGCAGCATTATTAAAATAGTAATTGCAATTGGAATATATTTTGATTGTATGTTTTTGGATAAATTGGAAACTTTCTTTTCAATTTTTGAAGGTAAAAAATCAACAATTAAAACGGCAAAAGCAAATATAAAACCCAAACTTGCTATAAAAACATATCTATCAGCAACAATCCCTTGCACTTCAGTAATAAAGTTGGCACAATACAATAATGAACTATAGAAAATTAGAATGCCTAATGTGAAATGCTTATTCTTTTTGTACATAATAAATGCAGCAAATAAAGGCAAGATAACTACCACCAATTGTACTAATGTTATTAGATTTAAAAATGACCGCAATGGAATCATATTGAATCCGAAATAGAAATAATAGCCTTTGGGAATTACCATAAATTTTAGATAATAAAAATAAGAGGCAACAGCCATTCCCAAACGATTAAAAAAAGTGTTATCTGCTATCAATGGATTTTCAGTTACTTGAAAGCTTTTTTCGAATGCCGTATCATCATAAGGTATTAAATAATCTATAAAGATGGTAGCCAGAATCATTAACACGAGTAGTCCAACAAAATAGACTATGATACTTTTTTTTATAGAACGATTATAAACAAAGAATGCAAGTAAAGGCAATATAAATATTAAGTTGTATGCATCTCTCTTAGAATATATACCCAATACATAAAATATGGCAATGAATAAAAAATATAACTTCTTTTTTGTTACTTCATAATTGATATAACTATTAAGTGCCAACACAACAAAAAGCATACTGAATAAACCATCTCTACTTTTTAAGTTATTGACGACACCAGCGTGAACAGGATGGACTATAAAAAGTAAAGTAGTAATTAATGCAATTGGAACAGCATTTTTTATAGGTAATCTTTGTAATACATAAAATATAGTACAACATAAAATTATATAAATAAGCAGGTTGATAATATGCGATACCTTTGGGTTGATACTGCCTTGCACAAATTGTTCTAAAGCAAAAGTGAACATTGCAATCGGGCGATAATCTGAAATATCAAAACGTTTAGCAAATACACTAAATATTTCTTTAAATGAAGAGCCTTCATTTGGAATGCTATTAAAAATATATTGGTCATCTAAGCTATATCCATTTTTTATAGCAGAAGAATAATAAACAAAAGTGATGAACGTAAATAATAAATAGTATATTATGTTTCTTTTAGAAAATATCATACGATAAAAATATAAAGTAAATTTTGGATTAAGCTATAATTAGAAAAATTTTCTAAAATAAAGTTCAATTCAGCTTTTTATCAAAATATTTTTATTCTACTATATTGATTAATAAAAACTACTTCGGTCTGTTTTTCTCCAATAAATAGTGGCAATAGCTCCAAAAATTGCTCCTCCAATATGTGCATAATGTGCAACGTTATCCAATCCATATTGAGCAAATCCAATATCATAAATTAAAATGACTAATGGAATCATATATTTTGCTTTAATAGGTACTGGCACAAACATAAACATCAAAGGCGTATTGGGAAATAAAATCCCAAAAGCAGCCATTAATCCATACAATGCACCTGAAGCACCAACTAAGCCAGGAAAATAAATTTCTGAAAGTGTTTTATTGATTTCAGCCATTTCATAAGTAATCATCACTGTTCCAGCAGTTTTATAGGCCATAATTGCACTGATTAATAAATGAAAGGCTATTGCTCCAAATCCAGAAATAAAATAAAGTTGGATAAATCGCTTTGGCGGCATGATTCTTTCTAATACGGAACCAAAAAGAAACAAAGCATACATATTAAAAAGGATATGCATAAATCCGCCATGTGCAAATAAATGTGTAAATAATTGATAAGGTTTAAATGCGGGATTGCTCGGATAATGCATTGCCAGCATATCTGTTGTCTGTGGAAATATAGATTGGATAACAAAAACAATGATATTGATTAGGATAATATTTTTTACAATAGGGGTAAGGTTTTGTAGAAATCCAGAGCGTCCAAATTGTGTCATAAACTCATCTATTTTATCGAAACAAAATTAAGCGAAATCTTGTTGTTGAATTGTTAATATTTTTTATTTATCAAATAATAATTGAATGTCTTCTATCGTGTAAGTCGTAAATGTTTTTAATCCAACTGGATTGATGTTAGGTTGTTTACAGGCAAACAAGCTATCTATAATATTTTGCATACTTTTTTCATCGAGTATTGTAGATGATTTTATGGCAGTGTGATAGGCTACCGATTTTGCAATTTGTTGGTGTTGAGATAAATTATCCGTTTGCAAACTTTCTTTATATTGTTGTAAGATGTTTTCAATTAAAGCATGTTCATCTTCATTGGCTAATTCTGGTGGTAAACCGTGAACTATAATACTATTATTCCCAAATGGCTCTATATCTAAACCAATTTTTCTTAAATCGGGCAATACTTCTTCCAAATATTGGTAATCACCAGCACTCAAATTGATAGTACGTGGGAATAAAGTTTGTTGTGAACTACTTTCTTTTGTTTCTAATCTTTCTAAATATTGCTCATATAAAATACGTTGATGTGCTCGGTTTTGGTCAATCAATATAAAACCCTTTTTCACTTGCATCAAAATATATTTTTGATGAATTTGAGTTGGTTTAAATGCCACTTTAGTTTCAAAATCTTCATCATCTTCGTAATCTAATTTACTTTGAAGGGTTATGATTTTTTGTTCCGTTTCAGCGTCTAATTGATAGAGTTTTTCCCAATTATCAAACGCAGGAGCATGCCTTACTTCGTAATGTTCAGAATGAAGCTGATTATTTATTTCTGCTTTATTCATTCTCGAACCTAAAGTCTTGAACTCATTTTCAGCACTGCTTTGAGGATTAGTTAGAAAATTTATATTTGCTTGATGTTCAAAATCTAAGGTGGGCATGATGCTATATTGTGCCAAAGCATATTTAGCGGAAGCACGCAATAAGGCATAAACAGATTTCTCATCTTCAAATTTTATTTCTTGTTTATTTGGGTGAACATTAATATCTATTGCAGAAGGCAAAATATTTATAAATAAACAATAAAAAGGATATGTTTTATCTTGAATTAGATTTTCATAAGCACTTTGTATGGCATGATTAAATAAATTGCTTCGGATAAACCTATTGTTCACAAAAAAGAATTGTTCGCCTCGAGTTTTCTTAGCTAATTCAGGCTTTCCTATAAAGCCATAAACACTTACATATTCCGTATTTTCTTCTATTGGTACTAATTTGTCATTGTGGTTTTTGCCAAAAACACTCACAATACGTTGTCTTAAATTTCCTTGTTTTAAATGATAAATTTCAGAACCATTATTGTGTAATGAAAAAAATATGGAAGGATTTGCTAAAGCTACATGCAAAAACTCATCTATAATATGTTTGGTCTCAATTTGATTGGATTTCAAAAAATTTCGACGAGCAGGAACATTGTAAAATATATTTTTTACTGAAATTGAAGTGCCATCATTTGTAGCACATGGTTCTTGCAAAACTATTTTTGAACCTTCGATAATCACACAAGTTCCAATGTTTTTATCTTGCATTTTAGTTTTCAATTCTACATGAGCCACAGCTGCGATTGAAGCCATGGCCTCACCTCTAAAACCCATAGTATGTAAGTTGAACAAATCATTGATATTGCTAATTTTAGAAGTTGCATGACGTTCAAAACACATACGAGCATCTATTTCTGTCATACCACAACCATCGTCAATAACTTGAACTAATGAACGTCCCGCATCTTTAACAATAAGTCGGATATTTTTTGCCCCTGCATCAACAGCATTTTCTAATAATTCCTTTACGATAGAAGCTGGACGTTGAATCACTTCTCCCGCAGCAATTTGATTGGCGATAGCATCTGGTAATAATTTTATCTTTTCAGACATATAGCAAAAATACAAAATTTTAAGCAGTTCGTTTTTGCTAACCAGCATTAGTTATCGACAAATAATCAACACTTCTTTTTATCAAATCAGAAATAAACAGAAATAATTTTATTGTTTATTATCTCCTGGCTTTTTGTTTCGTCTATGATGATTAGGTCGATTATTAGATTTTTGAGGTTTTTGTTCTGAGTTGTCTGTAGGCGTTTTTTTATCTTCCTCTTTTTTAACAATCGTTTGTCCATCTTGTTTATTAGAAACGTTTGTATTGGGCTTGGTGCGTTGCTTATTATTATCTTGTCTAGCTTTTTGTTTTCTTTTTTTATCATTTCGCTCTAAAGAAGATAAAGAAATTTGACCAACCAACTCCACAAATTCTCCATTATCCGTCTGGTCTTCTTGTACTTCTGCTAAGTCAGTTAAGTTCACAGGTTTCTTACCTGCTTTATTCATTTCCAAAACAGATTTTGCATTCTCAAAAGATAAAGTGTAGGCTTTATTGGTTTCTTTCTCAATATAAGTCATTAATCCTTTTAGGATATCTGTTTTTATTAATTTAGCTACACTGGCTTCACTTTCAATAAATTCAGCCTTTTGAGGCATATCTCTCAAGGCATCTAAATAAGTATCTAATTCAAAGTTTAAACAACATTTTAGACGACCACATTGTCCAGATAATTTAGTTTGGTTGATAGATAAATTCTGATACCTTGCCGCTGTCGTATTCACAGATTTAAAACTGGTCATCCAAGTAGAACAACATAACTCACGACCACAAGAACCAATACCACCAACGATAGCAGCTTCTTGTCTTGCACCCACTTGTCGCATTTCAATTTTAATCTTAAATTCATTGGCTAATACTTTTATCAATTCTCTAAAATCGACTCTGCCATCAGCAAAATAATAAAAAGTAGCTTTTTTGCCATCAGCTTGATATTCTACTGCTCCTAGTTTCATATCCAAACCAAGATTTCTTGCAAGTACTCTGGCTTTAAGCATCGTTTCTTTTTCCAAATCACGTACTTTATCCATCAATTCCAACTCACTGTCTTTTGCAATTCTTAGTACTTGTTTAAACTCGTAAGTTTTTTCATTGATTTTCTTTTTACGCATTTGTAGTTTAACCAATTCGCCTTTGAGATTGATACGTCCAATATCATATCCTTGAGTGGCTTCAACGACTACATAATCGCCCACAAAAACCTCTAATGGTTTCTCTAATTTATAAAAACCCTTGCGCGAGCCGTTTTTAAAACTTATTTCAAATATATTATACGTTGAAAAATTATCTATAGAAATATCTGCCAACCAATCATACACCTCAAGTTTTGAACAACCACCACTCGCACAATGTCCGTTGTTCTTACACCCATTCGGAGTAGAAGAACCACAACCTGAACATCCCATAATTCAAAAAATTTATTTTACCAAAGGTAAGTATTTTAAATTTATTTTTTGAAAGCAAATATTATCAATCATTTTTTTACTATTTTTGATAAGAATATTTATGATATGAGTACAGAAATTGAAAGCCAAGACCCAAATCTACAACCACAGTCAAGTATATTCCATAAAGGCAAAAAAGCAACGGTTAGTTTCTTTAAAAAATTATTCTTCATCTTATTAGCAATAATATTTATTGGAATTGCAGGATTCTTTGCTTGGTCAAATATTACTTACAGTTCAGGAAGCAGAGCAGGTGTATTAATTACTTTTAATCAAGAAGGATATCTTTTTAAGACGTATGAGGGCGAATTAAATTTAGGCGGAATTAATGCACTTCCAGGCAATACAATAGCCAATAATATGTGGAAGTTTTCTGTTAAAGACGCTGATGTAGCTACTAAATTAGATACATTGCAAGGTAAAAAAGTAAGATTACAATATAAGGAAAAAGCAAAAAACTTTTTTTGGCAAGGCCAAACAAATTTCTTTGTAGATGGCGTAGAGGTTATTCCTTAGTAATTATAATACATCTCTAATATAAAAAGAGCCAAAATTTTAAAAATCTTGGCTCTTTTTTCTTAATACTTGCTAAAATTAATGAGATTCTAACATGTTTTTTGGATCTAAAATTTCATCTAGTTTATCTTGAGACAATAAATCATGTTCCAATACTAAATCATAAACACTCTTTCCTGATTCTAATGCTTCTTTTGCAATTTTGGTAGAATTTTTATAACCAATATGTGGGTTTAATGCAGTAACAATTCCGATACTATTTTTTACTTTATTAAAGCAAATTTCTTTATTAGCGGTAATGCCTACCACACATTTTTCTTCTAGAGCTACTAATGAATTACATAAAAAATTAATACTTTCCATAATGGCATGACACAAAACAGGCTCCATTACATTTAGCTGCAATTGTCCAGCTTCGGCAGCAAAGGAAACCGCTAAATCATTGCCTATTACTTTATAACATACCTGATTGACTACTTCTGGAATTACTGGATTTACTTTTCCTGGCATGATAGAAGAACCAGGTTGCATGGGTGGTAAATTTATTTCAGATACGCCAGCTCTTGGTCCCGATGAAAGCAAACGTAAATCATTACAAATCATTGAAAGTTTCAATGCTAAGCGTTTTAATGCTGAAGAATAAGAAACATAAGCACTTGTATCTGGCGTTGCTTCAATTAAATTACGAGATAGAACTATAGGGAATCCAGTTATAGAAGCTAAATTATCTGCACATTTTTGAGCATATCCTTTAGGTGCATTTAAGCCAGTTCCAATTGCAGTTGCACCCATATTGACCTCACACAAACCATTTGCTGCATGATTTAAAATTGGAATGTCATTTTCTAATGTAGTCGCAAATGCTTCAAACTCTTGTCCTAATGTCATAGGAACTGCATCTTGTAATTGCGTACGACCCATTTTTATAACATCTGAAAATGCTTCACCTTTAGCTCTAAATGCTGTTACAATTGAATTAGTTTGCTTAACTAATCGCTCATTCATTAAAATTAAAGCAATTTTAATAGCTGTTGGATACGCATCATTGGTAGATTGAGATTGATTGACATGGTCGTTAGGAGAACAATATTGGTATTCACCTTTTTGATGGCCCAAAATTTCTATTGCTCTATTAGCGACCACTTCATTGATATTCATATTGATAGAAGTTCCTGCTCCACCTTGTATCATATCTACTGGAAATTCTTGGTCAAATTTACCAGCAATAACCTCATCGCAAGCAGTAATCATTGCTTTGTAAATACTTTCTTCTAAACCACCGAGTTCAAAATTGGTTTGTGCTGCTCCTTTTTTTGTGTAGCCTAATGCTTTAATAAATTCAGGATAAGCTGATAAATATTGATTGGAGATTTTAAAATTATTAATTGCTCGTTGTGTTTGTACACCATAATAAGCATTGATGGGAACTTCTAATTCGCCTAATAAATCACTTTCTTTTCTAAATTCCATAATCATTAAATTATTTTTAAAATAACTCGTGAAGATACAAAATTTATCAGAATTCTTGGAATCGTATTTTTTTTTGAGAAGAGAACGCTACTTTTTTTCTTAATCTAGCCAATATAAACTAAAATTTGAGCTATACATTTATAATATTATTACTTTTGTAGTATATTTAGTTTCGATTGTATGAAAACTCTGCCAACGCATTCATTTATAGGATTACTAAAACAATTTGGTCCAATTTCTGATGACGCAGCTGTCGCATTTACAGAGCAAATTGAAATATTTACCTATCCCAAAAAGACTATCATTTTAAAAAAAGGGAATATTTGTAGTTATCTATGTTATATAGAAAAAGGTTTAGCACATCTTTATTCAGATGAAGGTAAGAAAATGTTTACGAACGATATCGTTAAAAATGGCGAAATCTTAACATCTTTCACTAGTTTTGTTTCAGAACAACCCTCCAGTGAAAATATTGAATTATTAGAAGATAGTGTATTGCAAGGTATTAGTTTTGAAAATTTGCAATTATTGTACAAAAAATATCCGGAACTAGAAAGGATAGGGCGTTTAGTGGCAGAATACCATTATAATTCATTAGCCGCTCAAACGCATAGACTTCGTTTTTTTACAAGTGCCGAACGATATAATTATTTTTATGAATCCAAATTTGAGTTAGTACAAAGAGTGCCTCTTGGTATTATCGCTTCTTATCTAGGTATGACTTTAGAAAATCTTAGCAGAATTAGGAGTAAATAAAATTACCCTACATACAAAATTCGTAGTAGAGTATTTATGCTGAAATATTAAATGTTTATTTAAACGCTCAAGCCTATTGATTGTGCAACATTCACTTCTTGGTACTTTTCAGCACTCCAATCAAAAACTTTACTTCTAAGGTAATTGTCTAGCGTTTCAATACTGTCAGCTTCCCATACACAGGTTGCTTCGGTGGAATCTTGATTAGGCAAGACTTGTAATATTCTGCTTACGCCAACTTCTGGTAATTTTGGTAAACTTTCTTGTGCACTTGCCCAAAATTTATCAGGTTGTGCAATGCTGTGTTTAACTACTATAATCATAATTTATGTTTTAATTCTATCAAAGTTATAAAATTAAATTTAATTTTTATAACTAATTTTAACTAACTATTTTTAGTATATATATTTATTTTAGTACAAACAAACTATATCTATGAAAAAGTTTCTATTACTCTCAATTTGTTTTTTTATTGCACTTGATTTTATTGCATCTACTGTAAATATTAATAATATCGAGATTATCCGAGATAAATTTGGTGTGCCACATATTTTTGGCAAAACAGATGAGGAGACGGCTTATGGTTTGGCTTGGGCAACTTGCGAAGATGATTTTAGTTCGGTACAAGAAAACCTATTGACTGCAAGAGGACGTCTAGCAGAAGTAAAAGGCAAAGATGGTGCAATATTGGATTTTATTGCCAATTTTGTTGGTGCTAGAGAAAGTGTAGATAAACTTTATTCAAATAGTTTTTCGCCTAAATTTAAAAATATTCTTTCTGCTTATGTTGCTGCAGTCAATAAATATGCAGCAGAAAACCCTAAAGAAGTTTGGTTGAAAGATATTTTTCCAATTACTGAAAAAGATGTTTTGGTGGGTTATTCCATAGGTATGGCTTTGATGACCAATGTGCCGTTTTCTGTTATGAAAATTTCTGATGGCAATATGTGGAAATTTGAACAATTGAAACAAGTGAAAGGCTCGAATGCTTTTGCTGTTAATAATAATAAAACTAAAGATGGAAATACCTATTTAAGTATCAATTCACATCAACCTTTAGAAGGCCCATATTCTTGGTATGAAGTACAATTACATTCTGAGGAAGGTTGGAATATTTTGGGCGGTACATTTCCAGGAGGTGTTACTATTTTTCACGGAGCAACTCCAAATTTAGCTTGGGCTCATACCGTAAGTTTTGCTGATTTAGATGATGTTTATAAACTAAAAATGCATCCTTCTCAAAAACTAACTTACTATTATGATGGGAAATGGCTGAAACTAAAAGAAAGAGTTTGCAAGATGAAAGTAAAAATATTTTGGTTTATTAAAATCCCTGTAAAGAAAAAGTATTATGAAAGTATATATGGCCCAACCTTAGAAAAAGACGGAGTTTTTTATTCTATTCGCTTTCCTTCAAAATTTGATATAAGAAGTGCCGAACAATGGTATCGAATGAACAAATCTACCAATTTAGCTGAATTTAAAGAGGCACTAAAGATGCAGGCTTTTACTGGTTTGAATATAATTTATGCCGATAAGGAAAATAATATTTATTATGTGGACAATGCACAATTTCCACGTCGAAATAAAAATTATGATTGGTGGCATGTTTTGCCTGGAGATACGTCTGCTACTTTTTGGAATGCCAATGATTATTATCCTTTTGATAGTTTATTTCAGTTGCAAAATCCTGTTTGTGGTTGGATACACAGCAATAATCAAACACCGTTTTTCTCAACTTTAGAAGACGAAAATATCGATAGAAAAACTCACCCAATGAACGATTATTATTTTGCTTTTAATAACAATCGAAGTCTAAGAACAAACTATTTATTTGCATCAAGTGGTAAAATCTCTTATGATGAATTTAAGCAAATAAAGTTTGATAATAAATTTATGTCTCCTGCATATACTTATTCAATGTCTAATATTGAAGATATATTTCAAAAATTAGATATTAATAAATATCCACAAATTAAAGAAGCCATGATTGTTATAAAAAAATGGGATAGAGGTTCGGATTATACTAATAAACAAGCATCTATTATGGCATTGACTATTGATTTTTTAAAAGAGAAATTGATAAAAAATGGTATGTTTCCAGCTGTTCAAAATGTAATTTCTGAAGCAGCATTAGTGGATTGTGTTGATAAAGCACAAAAGCATTTAATGAAACATTTTGGCAAATTGGAAGTTCCATTAGGAGATGTCCAAAAATTAGTCAGAGGGGATAAAGCATTGCCTGTTTCAGGTATGCCTGATGTGATTACGGCGATGGATTTAACAAAATATAAAAATGGAATGTATAAAGCTATTTCTGGTGAGTCTTATATTGAATTGATACAGTTTACAAAAGAAGGCGTAAAAATAGAAAGTATTCAACCTTATGGGCAAAGCAATAAAAAAGGCAGTAAACATTATGACGACCAAATGGAAATGTTTGTAAAGCATAAACTCAAACCTATGTCTATGGATTATAATGAATTATTAGCGAATAATGAAAGTGTATATCACCCGAAATAATTACTTTTGTCGTATTGGCAAATTCATTTTTTAAATTCAAACAATTCGTCGTACATCAAGATAAATGTGCCATGAAAGTATGCACTGATGCTTGTTTGTTTGGTGCTTGGATAAATATTCCAAAGCATACGAAACATATTGTAGATATTGGCACAGGAACAGGATTGTTAAGTTTAATGTTAGCACAACAATCGGAAGAACAAGTAAAAATCGATGCTGTAGAATTAGAAGAAAATGCTTTTGAACAAGCTATAAACAACTTTGCAGAATCTATTTTCTCTGAAAGAATAAAAGGAATTTATGTTAATTTTTTCAATTATAAAACTGAAAAAAAATATGATATTTTAGTTTGTAATCCTCCGTTCTATAAACAACAATTTGCCACAAAAAACAAAGCAAATATCTTAGCCAGACATAGTGATAATTTTGATTTTAATGACTTTTTTTTGCGTTGTTCTCAGTTGTCTAATGAAGATGCCAGTTTGTTTTTATTGATGCCTTTTTATAGAAAAAATGAAATTGAAAAAATTGCATTACAAAATAAATGGTATCCAAAAGAAATAAC
The DNA here is from genome assembly GCA_964472755.1 of uncultured Chitinophagales bacterium. Classification (GTDB taxonomy): domain Bacteria; phylum Bacteroidota; class Bacteroidia; order Chitinophagales; family JADIYW01; genus JADJSS01. The sequence goes on from CAYYMF010000004.1 coordinate 38,421, forward strand.
TCTAGTTGTAAATAAAATAGGACAACAACCTATCCGAGTAATGTTTCATTTTGTAAAGAATATAGAAATACAAGTTTTAAAAAATGAACTTATAATTTATCAAGAAAACAATGCTTATACAGACGAGTTTACAGAAAAATTAATCCCTTTTTACTTTAATCTATAGCCATCGTCTAATGTTTTTAAGAAAGCAATGATATCTGCAATATCTGTATCACTTAATTTCAAATCACCCATATCTTCCGTATTCATTGTAGGCGTATATTCTGGTACGTATTTAGCATTTACATCTCTTGTATTGTAAAATTCTAAGACTTCTTCTAAAGTTTCAAATACACCATTATGCATATATGGTGCAGTTTTATTGATATTTCTTAAAGAGGCAGTTTTAAATCGTCCAATTTCTAATGGATTGATAACAATAGGTTTGCCAACAAATTCCGCTTTAGCAAATCCTGAATCTAATGGTAAGTGTATTTGACTTGGATGTTTTGGTACGCCAATATTATCATAAGAAAAATCTGCAAAAACGATAGTGTTTGTAAATTTATTTGCTTCTGAAAGATGACACAGTGAGCATTTGCTTTTTGTCGTATCTTGAAATAATTTCCAACCACGCATTTCGGCATCACTCAATTTTACTTTTCCTTGCAAATAAAAATCAAATTTTGAAGTATATGGATTGACTTGTTTTGAGGTTTGAAAAGATTTTAAGGCCAACATCGTCGCATACATAACCATTTGGTCATCTTTTGTATTGCTAATTTTAAAAAGTTTCTTTAAATCATTGAAATACGGAGCTTTTCTGATTTTAGAAGCAACTTGTCCAATATCTTTATTGTTCATTTCCTTTGGATTCAACAAAGGCGAAGTAACTTGAGCTTCAATAAATTCAGCTCTCCCATCCCAAAAATAACCACCCACATCTTCAGGCAAGCCTCTGATAGAATCACCGTGTCTGTCTGGTGCTAAAATATTATATGCAATCGAAATGGTATTTCTATCTGATGGATTTAATGGGTCTATACCAACTGAAAATGCAGTATGTCTGCCATCTGCAAAACCTGCTGATGGAGAATGACAAGTACCACAACTGATACCAACGGGCTCAGAAAGTGAAGCATCAAAAAATATCTGTTTCCCTAAAATTCCAGTATCTGATAGAAATTGATTATTGTGTACAAAATCGCTATCATCAGAAAAATAAAATGGTTCTAAAACTGAAAAATTATTTTCTTTGTTGCAGGAAGTTGTACAAGAATACGTTGCTAATAAACTTAGCAAACATATATATAAAGCCTTTTTTTTCATTCGATTTTAATTTAGGAGATTTCGCTTTCTTCCACTAATTTATTTTGAATTGCATACACGATAATTTCTGAAGTCGATTTTAATTTCAACTTTTTCATTATATTTTTCTTGTGTGTATATATCGTATGTGTACTTAAAAATAAATGATCTGCAATGGTTTTTGCGTTCCAACCTTTGGCAGTAAGTTTTATAATTTCAGATTCTCTTGAAGATATATTAAACGGCGTACAATCTTCAGTTTTGTGAATATGGTTGTCAATAATAATATCAACTACTTTATGGCACATAAATTTTTGACCTTGTGCAGTCGCAATAATCGCTGCTTGAATTTCCTCTTCATCACATTCTTTGGTCAAAAAACCTAATGCTCCATCTTCAATTACTTTCAGAATATTTTCTTTAAAACTATCTGAAGATATAATTAGAATCTGAATTTTCTTATTGTATTGTTTGATTTGTCTAATCGTATCAACACTAAATTTACTGTTATGTAGGTAATCAATAATGATTACATCTGGCATGTTTTTTTTGATACTCTCTAATAATGTTTTTTCAGAATCAACTACATCTAATAATACAAACTCTGGAAAATCGCTCAGTACTTGTTTTAGTCCTTCACGAGCCAATAATTGTGCATCTGCAATAATTAATCCTATCTTTTTTTTCATATTTTGAAAAACGGCTATTTAGAATTTATAAAAATAAAGAATTTTATTAGAATTATAAAATAAGCAATAGTTAATATTTTGTTTTTATATGTTTCTAATATTGAGCTAATTCATATCTTTAGAAAATTCGATGATTTTTTCTGCTACTGTTTTGGTATCAGAATAGTTAAGAGTTAATGAAAACACAGTTTCAGGATTTCTTTTTTGAATACATCGTAAATACCCTTTGTCATAATAAACCAATACTGTTCTAATAAAATCTTCCATACGATTTTCTTGTATTGCAGCTATTGCATTTTTAGTTTGTAATGGACCTAATCTTTTGCGGATATGTTCGGTGGCACTAATTAAAAAATCCTTATCCAAAATGCCATAAGTTTCTAATAAAAAGGCAACTCTTGTTTCTAAATCAATTTCTAAGTTAATAACCTTTGCCGCTTGCATTTGATACCAAAAAAATCGTGGAATACCAATATTTCCAATCACAACACTCTCATCTTCTAACCAAATTTTCTTAGACAAATCCATTTTTCTAAGTTGATGCATTAATTTGTTTTCAAATTGTTCTTGAGAAATAGTTTGCAGCATATTTCTGCTACCAAATGCAGAACCTTGATGTTGTGCTAAACCTTCTAAGTCTATTACTTGTTCTCCAAGCATTTGTATTTCATTCAAAATCGTTGTTTTGTGTGAACCTGTTTTGCCACCCAAAATCATTATAGGATATGGTTTCTCAAATTGTTGTAATACCCAATTTCGATAACTTTTATAGCCACCATTAATTGTATAAACTTCAAAGCCATAAAAATCTAAAGCCCACGCCATAGCTCCACTACGCATTCCACCTCGCCAACAATGCACACAAATTTTTTTATTTGGTGCAATTTTTAATGAAGCTTCAATAAATCCTCTCCACTTTGTACCAACAACATCAAATCCTAATAAAATGGCTTGTTCTCTGCCAATCTTTTTATAAGTTGTACCAATTTTTACCCTTTCTTCATTACTAAAAATAGGTAAATTAATGGCATTTGGAATATGCCCTTTTTGGTATTCCGATGGTGTGCGAATATCTATTAAAGGCATATTGCCTTTTAAATTAAAATAATCTTCAATGTTGATTTTTTGTATCATCTTTCAGGAAATAAAGTTAGTATTCTAAGTGAAATTGTGAACTGTTTTTAAAGGAAAAATTGTATTTTAGGAATAAATATTAAGAACCATAGTAAAAGCGTATATTTGTACCAATGCAAAATCCAAATTTAGATGCAAGTGGCGATTATTTGTCTAAAACTGAAAAGGAATTAGAAAAAGTATTACGTCCTCAAGCAATTGAACAATTTGCTGGACAACCTCAAATTATTGAAAATCTGAATGTTTTTATTCAGGCTGCAAAATTGCGTGATGAAGCATTAGATCATGTTTTATTACATGGACCTCCAGGTTTAGGAAAAACGACTTTATCTCATATTATTGCGAATGAATTAGGCGTAGAAGTAAAAATGACTTCTGGACCAGTGTTAGAAAAACCTGGCGATTTGGCTGGTTTACTTACTAATTTACAACCTAACGATGTTTTATTTATTGACGAAATTCATCGTTTGAATACTACTGTTGAAGAATATTTATATTCCGCTATGGAAGATTATAAAATAGATATTATGATTGATAGCGGACCCAATGCTAGAAGTATTCAAATCAGTTTGAATCCTTTTACATTAATTGGTGCTACAACACGTTCAGGTTTATTGACAGCTCCTTTACGTTCTCGATTTGGTATTACTTTTAGATTAGAATATTATTCTAAAGAAGTTTTGCAAAAAATTATCCAACGTTCTTCCAATATTTTGAATACTGAAATTGATGAAAAAGGCTCTATGGAAATCGCAAAACGTAGCCGTGGTACGCCTCGTATTGCAAATGCTTTGTTGAGAAGAGTACGAGATTTTGCACAAATCAAAAGTGATGGGAAGATAGATTTAAAAATTTCTCAATATGCTTTGAAAGCACTGAATGTTGATGAACATGGCTTAGATGAAATGGATAATAATATTTTAGCTGCTATTATAGAAAAATTTGGTGGAGGTCCTGTTGGAATTACAACTATCGCAACTGCGGTTGGTGAAGAATCTGGCACGATTGAAGAGGTTTATGAACCTTTTTTAATTCAAGAAGGTTATCTGAAAAGAACGCCTAGAGGTCGAGAGGCAACAGCAAAAGCTTATACACATATTGGTAAAGTTCCACCGTCCCAAACTGGTAGTTTATTTTAGACCCGAATTACGCAATAGGATTCGTTTTGAAAGTGAAAATACCAATAAAATATAAACTTTTGCGATTGAAACATAGCAACCTCTATGGTGAATGAGCAAAAGTTAGCGTAGCGTTATATTTTGCAGGCGTTTTCGATTGTAATAGAATATCTATTGAATAATTTGGGTTAAATCTAAAAATTTATTTTTTGATTATTTTATTCGCATTAGCTTTGGCAAATGCTTCCCAACCAGAATATTTAGTTGAGGTATTTTGCAAGCCTAAAAGAGAAAAATGATGACACATAGCAACTGCCAAACCATCAGTGGCATCTAATTGTTTGGGCAAGGCATTCGTTTTTAAAATCTGACAAAGCATTGCAGCAACTTGCTCTTTTGCTGCATTCCCATTTCCAGTAATGCTTTGTTTTACTTTCTTTGGGGAATATTCCTGAATGGGTATTTTTTTTGATAAAGCAGCCGCAATTGCCATTCCTTGTGCCCGACCTAATTTCAACATTGATTGAACGTTTTTGCCAAAAAATGGTGCTTCAATTGCTAATACATCAGGTTTATACATATTGATGATTTCTAAAACCTCATCATAAATTTTACACAATCTATCGTAATGGTCGTCATATTTTTCTGTATAGATAGTTCCAATTAAGATTAATTCCGCATTTCTGGTATCTGAATTGATAATACCGTAACCAGTGGTATGACTACCTGGGTCAATACCTAAAATTGTAATTTGCTTTTTCTCTGCCACGCCCAAAATTAATTGTTTTAGCTTATAAAATAAAAAATTACTTATTTTTATCCAATTGAAAAAAGTATTGCAAAATAAGTATATTAATTTTCTAATTAAATTAGGTGTTCTAATATTCCTTTTTGTTATTCTTTATAAGCAATTAATTTTAAATCAGAGTTTTAAGGAAGCTATAAAACATTTTAAAGTATCTACTGATGGAAATGTATATTTAATATTTTTGGTTTTTATTTTAATGATTATAAATTGGAGTATTGAAACTGTAAAATGGAAGTTTTTGATAGATAAAATTCATTTTATTTCTTGGCTAGATGCTTTAGAAGGGATATTATTTGGGATTACATTCTCTATGTTTACACCCAGTCGAGTAGGAGAATTTGGTGGTCGAGTTTTTGCTCTAAATTCAGATAGAATACAAGCTATTGTTTCAACCATTTTAGGAAGTGCTACTCAATTAGTTGCGAATATCTCGTTGGGTGCAATAGGCTTTCTTTCTTATCTTATAGTTATTGAGCAATCAGGAAAATATACATTAAGCATTATCTTATTTTTAGTAGTACTGCTTATTTTATTATTGCACATTTGTCTTTTTAATTTGGATATAATTGCAACAAAATTTCCTAAAATAAAGCAATTGGAAAATATTAGAAAGTATATTGATATTATAAGTCTTTATTCTAATATTGATTTACTAAGAGTAGAATTGCTTTCTGTTGTTCGATATATTATTTATAATATTCAATTTATATTGTTGTTGTATTATTTTAAAATAGAAATTTCATTTCCTAATGCAATAATTATATCGATGACTATTTTTCTATTTCAAACGATAAATCCGTTAAATATTGCATTAATAGATTTTGGTTTTAGAGGAAATGTTGCCTTGTTTTTCTTGATGCCGTTTACGGATAATAGTCTAAATATTTTGGCGGCAACTATTTTCTTATGGTTTGTAAATCTGGTAATTCCTGCTATATTTGGAGGAATTTCAGCATTGAGGTTTAAATTTGTTTCAGAAGAACAACAGTAAAAATAAATATATGAGTATAGATGTAATGGTAATTTTAATTGGTTCTATTTTCTGTGGACTGATGATTTTGTTTACCTATTTGACCAATAGAGCTATTCAACCTAAACAACTTTTTCTACTTTTCTTTACAGAAATGTGGGAACGTTTTTCCTTTTATGGTATGCGTGCTTTATTGATTTTATATATGACAAATGTGTTGTTGTACAAAGATAAAGATAGCAATTTAATGTACGGTGCTTATAATGCTTTGGTTTACATCACACCATTATTTGGCGGAATATTGGCAGATAGAATTTTAGGCTTTAAAAAATCTATCATATTTGGTGGTGTTATGATGGCTATCGGTCATTTAGTTTTAGCAATTCCGATGAATCAAACTTTCTTTCTTGGTCTAGGATTTTTAATAGTAGGAAACGGATTTTTTAAACCTAATATATCTAGTTTTTTAGGAAAATTTTATGAAGAAAATGACAAAAGGAGAGATGCAGGTTACGCTATTTTTTACATGGGTATTAATGTCGGTGGATTTTTAGGAAGTGCTATTTGTGGCTATCTGGGACAGAAAGTTAGCTGGCATCTTGGTTTTGGAATTGCTGGTGTATTTATGATAATTGGATTAATTACATTTTTGCTAAATAGAGATAAATTAGAAGGGAAAGGTGGTGTAAGTGATGCCGAATTTTTGAGTACAAAATCGCTAATTGGAATTGATTGGGAGAAAACAATTTATTTAGGGTCAGTTTTGTTTGTGTTTGTTGCGATTTTAATGATTGTGTTTAATGATATTACTCAAATATTTTTTGCCATTATCGGATTAATTACCATCGCCTATATTTTATTTGTGGCTTCTAAAGAAGAAATGAAACCTAAGCAAATGCTCTGGGTTGCTTTGGTAATGATTATTTTTTCATCACTTTTTTGGGCATTTTATGAACAAGCTGGTGGCGCTTTGAACTTAATGGCAGAACGAAATGTAGATATGAAAGTTGGAAATACAGAATTGTCTTCGGCTATGGTCAATAATTCGATAAATCCGTTTTATATTATTTTCCTTACACCTATTTTTGCTTTTATGTGGAATTGGTTAGATAAACGAAATTTAAAACCTAATGACCCACTCAAATTTGGATTTGCGTTTGTATTCTTAGCAATTGGTTATTATGCTTTTGTTTATGGTGGCAATAAAGGCATCGATACAGGCTATATGCCATTAATTTATTTTTTATTGGGCTATTTTTTTATTACAGTAGGCGAGCTTTTCCTTTCTCCAATTGGTTTATCGATGATAACCAAACTTTCTCCTCCAAAAATTATTGGATTTATGATGGGTACTTGGTTTTTAGCAAGTGCATTTGGACACGAATTGGCAGGTTGGATAGGTTCTAAAATGGCTATTCCTGAAGCTAATTCTGATGGTTCAGTTTTTACTGCAATTCAATCATTACCTATTTATTTAGCAGGATGTAATCAAATTGCATTAGTTTCAATTGTAGCTTCGGTTTTTATTATGATAAGTTCTTTGATTGTAAAAAAATGGATGCATGGTGTTAAATAACAAATAAAAGTCATTTTAGTTCTTGATTTTATGTAATTTTACTAAAGTTGGCACTTTATTTGTTGCTAATTTGTTGAAATAGATGAGTTAATGAGAGTAGTTGTTCATATATTTATATTAATTGCAGTGGTAACATTTTTTGTTATCTATAATTTTTCTGGAGCGAATAAGCATAAAGCTAATGGCGATATTGTGATTGTAGGAAATGATACTTTGGGTAGAAATTGGGATAATTTACCAAGTGCAAAGGAAATTGAAGCAGCCAAATTTAAAGAGCAAGTTAGCAATAGTTCTATGAATTTTAATTTTGAAAACCAACAAGAAAGAACTCAAAAAGGAGATTCAAAAACTTTTGAGTCTATAGGCTTTAGCAACCGTATCAGTGAAAGCCAAAATAACAGAGAAACTATTATTTCTGACAATGGTGCTGAAATCGTAGTAGGCACTTATGAAAATTACTAAACTTCACTAAATTAATATTGATTTTCAAATGAGTTTTTGTCGATTTATTTATACTTTTGCATTTTTAAAATAGAAGATGGAAATTGTAAATAATGAATATCAGATAAGTGGTGTATCAGTTTTAGAGGTTTGTAAAGAATTTGGAACACCTTTATATGTTTATGATGCAAGTGTCATAGAAAGGAATTACAATCGTTTAATAAACGCTTTCAAAACAACGAATGTTGAAATTCATTATGCTTGTAAAGCATTAACCAATATCAATATTTTAAAATTAATGAAAAAGATTGGTGCTAACTTGGATACGGTTTCTATACAAGAAGTACAAATTGGATTGAAGGCAGGATTTGCACCTCAGGAAATAATGTACACACCGAATTGTGTTGGAATGGAGGAGATTTCTAAAGCAGTTAGTTTAGGCGTAAAAATAAATATTGATAATATTTCTATTTTAGAGCAATTTGGGAATAAATATGGTGATACTTATCCCATTTGTATTCGTATCAATCCACATATTATGGCTGGTGGAAATACTAAAATTTCTACAGGTCATATTGATTCAAAATTTGGAATTTCTGTCTATCAATTAAGACATATTGAACGTGTAGTAAAATCTACCAATTTAAAAGTAGAAGGCTTACACATGCATACGGGTTCTGATATTTTAGATGTAGATGTATTTTTGAATGGAGCTGAATTGTTATTTGATGCAGCCAAGCATTTTAAAGACTTAGAATTTTTAGATTTAGGAAGTGGATTTAAAGTAAAATATAGCAAAGACGATTATTCTACCAATATTGAAGAATTAGGAGAAAAAATCAGCGAGCGTTTTAATACATTTTGTGCTGCTTATGGAAAAGATTTGAAATTAATTTTTGAACCTGGAAAATTCTTAGTTTCAGAATCTGGCTTTTTATTTGTAAATGTAAATGTTATTAAACAAACCATGTCCACCGTATTTGCTGGCGTAGATTCTGGTCAAAACCACCTTATCAGACCAATGTTTTACGATGCTTACCACCACATTACTAATGTCTCTAATGCTGAAGGAAAGAATAGAATATATACAGTTGTTGGTTATATTTGCGAAACGGATACTTTTGGTTGGGATAGAAAACTAAATGAGGTTCGAGAAGGCGATATTTTATGCTTGCACAATGCTGGTGCTTACGGTTTCTCTATGTCATCAAATTATAATTCAAGATACCGTCCAGCGGAAGTTTTAATTAAAGATGGTAAAGCTATTTTAATTAGAAGAAGAGAAAATTTAGAAGACATTTTAGCCTCACAAATTGACGCTGAAATATAACACATTTTAACCACTTATTTGATGTATAATATATAAATTTGGTCAATCAATGAACTTAATTTATTATGGAAAACAATCAAAATTTACTTAAAGCTTTAATTATTGCAATTGCTATAATTTTATCCGCTTTCATCTTTAAGAGTGCAGTTAAAAATAGAAATGCAAATGAAGATACTATCTCCGTTACAGGCTTAGGAACAGTAGATTTTATTTCTGATGAAATTAATTGGTCAGGAAGCTTTGATGTTGTTGCTCCAGATGCAAAAACAGCTTATAATACAATAGTTGCCGATAGAAAAAAGGTTAGAGATTTCTTTATATCAAAAGGCTTTAAAGACAACGAATTTGTTTTTGGAGGTGCTGAAGTCAATAAAAAATATAGAGATGTATCTTATGAAACAAGTAATGGCGGTGTGCGTTATGAATCGGTTTTTGATGGTTATTTAGCTACACAAACGATTTCATTTTATAGTAAGAAAAATGATGCTTTAATGTCAAAAATTGAGAAAGTAAAACAAGAAACGGCTGAGTTGATTAATCTAGGTATTGAATTTACTTCTAATGAAACACAATATACTTATTCTGATTTACCAAGTTTGAAACATAATTTAATAGAAAGTGCTACAAAAGATGCAAGAGAAAGAGCCGAAAAAATAGTTAAAAATGGCAATGGAAGTTTGGATAAATTAAAAAGTGCAAGTATGGGTGTTTTTCAAATTACAGGCAGAGATTCAAATGAAGATTATAGTTATGGTGGCATAAATGATACTTATAGCAAAGAAAAATCAGCACGAATTACAGTTCGTTTGACCTATATCTTAGATTAATTTTAAGATCTTTCTGTTTATATTTGCAAATTAATTATTTGCAGTTCAATGTTATTACCTTATCATAAAATACCTGATGATGCGAAAGTCTGGATTTATCAAGCAGACAGACCAATTGAGCTAGATGAATTAAATTTTATTAATGATTTTATAGAAGCATTTGTTGACCAATGGCAATCAGAAAATCAAGATGTTTTGGGCTATGCAGCTGTCTATTATCGCAGATTTATTGTTCTTATGGCTGATGCAAATACAATTGATGAAGAAGCTATAGAAGAAATTATTGATATAGTAAAATTTATAGAAGATGAAATAGGAATAGATTTCTTTCAAAGCAAAGCCATATGTTATAAAATAGGGTTACAAGATATTGATTCTTTTTATTTGGAAGATATTAAAAGACTTATCGATAATGGAACACTTTCCAAAGAAACACTTTTTTTTGATATTCAAATAGATAAAAAATCAGATTTTGATAAAAATTGGGGAAAATTAAGAGCTATAGATTCTGTTTTTTCTAAATATTTTAGGTAGAATACTACAAATACACTATCTTTAGTTTTTGTAAATTTATTTTTTATGAAAGCCTTATTCTACATATTATTTATTTTCCTATTGTCGGGATGTGCGGCAACATACAAAACGTTTACTGTAGAACAATTTCCTTACAAAGAATTACAAACAGAAAACCCTAAAATTGCTTATGCTACAAGACAAGGTGTGATGTTTAATACGAACAATTTTAAGTATGCAAAACGAGAACAAAAACAAGCATATAACCTAATTGCATTTAAAATTGTAAATAAAAGTACCGAACCTATTAATGTTAGTGATTTTAAATATTCTTGTGGTGGTGCAACTGTAATTACACCAATTTCTATGGATACTTATATTAAAGAAAATAAGCAAAAAGCTGGTTTGTATTGGTTATATTTAGGTTTAGTATCTCCCAATCCGTTTATGGGAAAGAATGGTTTAGGAAAAGTAATTCCTGTTGGTGCTGCACCTGCAATTATCAATTTTGCACTAGCACATAAAGCCAATAAAAAAATGAATAAAAATATTGGAGCTTATGATATGACGAATAAAGTCATACAACCAAATGATACAATTTATGGTATTCTTCCATTCAAAGGCTCATCAAATTGCGGAGAAATATACATCACAATGCCTTAATGTAAATGCTTAAACGCTTTTATTCCAACACACTTCCATTAATTCTTGATGCTGATTCAAGACATGCAGCAAAAACACTTCGTTGTAAAGAAGGGGATAAAATTGAAGTGATTGATGGACAAGGAAAATTATTTGAAGCAATTATTGCTCATATTGGAAGAAATGAAATTCAACTGAATGATATTAAATTAATTCAAGAAGTTACGAATGTACAACTGCTTTCGATAGCAATAGCACCAACTAAAAATCCTTCAAGATTAGAATGGTTTGTTGAAAAAGCTACTGAATTAGGTATCAAAAATATTTATCCAATTCAAACGAAAAGGACAGAGAAATCAAGTGTCAAGGAAGAGCGATTGAATAATATTATTATTTCTGCCATTAAACAAAGTAAGCAATTATATTTACCAACCTTATTTCCGCTTCAATCTTTTGAGGAAGTTATCCGTCAAACACAATCTATATCTCAAAAATTTATAGCATATTGTGCGGATAATCCAGTACGATTGCAAAATATTTTTCAAAACGATAAAGAAGTCATCGTTTTTATTGGGCCAGAAGGCGATTTTACTTCTGATGAAGTTGAATTGGCTCAAAAAAATGATTTTGTAGCCATTAGTTTGGGTAATTCAATACTCAGAACAGAAACTGCTGGGATATATATATCAGCATTGATTCGTTCTCTTCAAGGTTAATAAATTCTGTCGTATAAAGTTGTTAGTTGGAGGTTGAAACTGGACTGAATTCCATTATTGAATGATTACAGAAAATCATATACTTTCAGCCATGAACGGCATTGAAAAATTATTTCAATACTAAATTATTTTAATTATATCTGCTTGACCATCATTGTTAGTCGGGTAATATTTAATAAATTTTTTTTGCTTTCATCATAAATCTTTATTTCCCAAACCTGCGTTGTTTTGCCAATATGAATTGGTTTTGCAATGCCATGAACAAATCCAGAGCTTACACTTTTTAGATGGTTAGAATTGATATCTAAGCCAACTGCATATTCTTTGGTATTGTCTAAACATAAATTTGCACCCAAACTTCCAATGGATTCAGCTAAGGCAACATGTGCACCGCCGTGCAAAATTCCAAATGGTTGTCGAGTTCTTTCATCAACTGGCATTCTTGCCTCAATAAAATTATCACCGATTTCTACATATTCCATACCTAAAGCTTCCATTAAAGTACCTTTTTTCCTTTTTTCCAAAGCATCAATTGGAACATCTGCTACTTTCCAAATTCTCATTTCGTATTGTTTTGTTCATCAAACATAATAAATTATTGCGTTCTTTTTTTTACTTTCGTTTGAAATAGTAATTTTTGTTTACATTAGATAAAATAGCAAAATATATTGATGCCAGCATCGAAGGTAATAAAGATTATCAAGTAGAGGCTATTGCAAAAATTGAAAATGCTACAGCTCAACATATTAGTTTCCTAACTAATGAAAAATACATCGATTATGTAAATAAAAATGAGATTGGTATCTTATTAGTTTCAGAGGCAATTTATCAAACCATAAAATCTAAGAACATTGCTACCGACCAAATTAAAGGTGGATTTCTAATTCTAGATGATGCGTATGTTGCCTTGCCGAAAGTATTAGAATTATTTGCAACTCAATCAACGAAAAATCAAGATTATAAAATAGATACAAATTCTATTATTTATCCTAATGTCTTTATTGGTGCAAATGTTCAAATTGGTAAGGATTGTATTATTTATCCAAATGTTTCAATTTATGCAGATTGTATTGTTGGTAATCGTGTAATTATTCACTCAGGAGCAGTAATTGGTGCTGATGGCTTTGGTTTTGCACCTCAGAAAGATGGAACCTATAAAAAAATTCCACAATTAGGAAATGTTATTATCGAAGATGATTGCGAAATCGGTGCAAATACTTGTATTGATAGAGCTACAATAGGTTCAACTATTATTCGAAAAGGGGTAAAATTAGACAATCTTATTCAAGTTGGTCATAATGTTGAAATAGGCGAACATACTGTAATTGCTGCACAAACTGGAATCGCTGGTTCAACCAAAATTGGACATCACAATATGATTGGTGGACAAGTTGGTTTTGTTGGACATATTAGCATTGCACCATATACAAAAATCAATGCTCAAAGTGGTGTAGCTCAAAGTGTAAAATCTGAAAATGAAATAATTGGAGGCTCGCCTGCCATTCCTTTGAAACAATTTTTTAAATCATCGGTAGTATTTAAACAGTTGCCAGAATTACAAAAACAGATTATTACTTTGCAAAATGAAATTCAAAAATTAAAAGAAGAAAAGTAGATGTTAGAGCAAATTGCAAAATATATTCAAGATAATAATTTAGCGAATAAAGGTACTCCAATTCTAGTGGCTTGCAGTGGAGGTGTCGATTCTATGGTTTTAGTCGATATTTTCCTAAAATTAGATTTTAAAATCGCAATGGCACATTGTAATTTTCAATTGAGAGGAGAGGAAAGTGATGAGGATGAAAACTTTATTAGAACTTATGCTGAAAAAAATAATATTCCGCTGTTTGTAAATAGATTTGAAACGATAGCGTATAAAAAGAATGCTAAAATATCTACACAGATGGCTGCTCGTGATTTAAGATATGAATGGTTTGAACAAATTAGAAAAGAAAATGATTTGCATAGTATTGCGACGGCACATCATTTAGACGATCAATTAGAAACTATTTTGTTGAATTTTACAAAAGGCACAGGTGTAAATGGCTTGAGTGGTATTCGTGCTAAAAATAATTTTATCATTCGACCTTTATTACAAATATCAAAACAATCTATTTTACAATTTGCACAAGAAAATAATATTGCATTTAGAGAAGATAGTTCCAATAGAACAGACAATTATCAACGTAATAAAATACGACATCATGTAACACCAAAATTATTAGAAATTAATACAAATTTATACGAAAATGTATTGCAATTTTCATCAATTATGCAAGACACTCAAGCTTTGTTGGAATTACAAATGGAAACTATAAGAAAGAAATGTGTGTCTGTAAAAAATGGGAATACAATAATAAAGATTAATTATGTAAAACAACATCTTGCAAAGAAAACAGTATTGTATTATTTATTAAAAGATTTTGGATTTACAAGTAGTCATATTGAGCAAGTTTTTGAAGCAAAAGAAAGTAGTAAGCAATTTTTTTCTGAAACTCATCGCTTAATTATAGATAGAAATGAGTGGATTGTTACTACAATAGAAAATGAAATATTATCACATTTATTGATGGATAAAATTCCAAATAATATTCAATTTAATCAATATAAAATACAATGTTCTGTTGTGCCGATTGAACATCTAAACATTAAGGATAGCAAAAATTATGCATATATTGCTTTAGAAAAATTAGAATTTCCATTGATGCTTCGTTACTTAAAAGATGGTGATTATTTCTATCCATTTGGTATTGGAAAACCAAAAAATCCGCTTAAAGTAGGTAAGAAAAAAATAGGAAAATACTTTAGAGATGAAAAATTGAGCTTACTGGAAAAAGAACAAACGCCGATTTTGTTTTCAAAGGAACGTGCTGTTTGGTTGGTAGGACATCGTATTGATGATAGATTTAAAGTAACAGAAGCAACGAAAGAAGTTTTAAAGTTTAAAATCATAAAAGGATAGTTTAAATACTACAAATGATAAAAGATATTATAAAAAATAAAAGCACTCGCTTATTTATCATCTTGGGTGGTTTTTTTATTGCTAATGCACTGATTGCTGAAACAATAGGTGTGAAAATTTTCTCATTAGAAGCTACTTTTGATTTGCCGCCTGCAAATATTCCAATCTTTGGCTATCCATTTTCTTTTAATCTGACAGCAGGTGTATTGCTTTGGCCTGTTGTGTTTGTGATGACAGATATTATCAATGAATATTATGGCAAAAGAGGTGTGAAATTTTTATCGAATTTAACTGTTGGGTTGTTGGCGTACGCCTTTATAATGTATTATTTAGCTATTCAACTAGTACCAGCCGATTGGTGGATTACGAGTAAAACAATGAATGGTGTAAATGATATGCAAGCTGGTTACCAACAAATATTGGGACAAGGTGCCGCAATTATTTTTGGTTCATTAACAGCGTTCTTATTGGGACAAGTTATTGATGTGGGTATTTTTCATAAAATTAAACAAATGACTGGTGAAAAGTACATCTGGTTACGCTCCACAGGCTCCACAGTCGTTTCACAATTCATTGATAGTTTTGTGGTGTTGTTTATTGCCTTTTATTTTGTGCCGAAATATTTAACAGGACAACCGTGGCCTTTTAAGATGATTTTAGCTATTGGCATCGGAAATTATATCTATAAATTTATTGTTGCTATTGTACTTACGCCTGTCATTTATTTTGCTCATCATTATATTGATAATTATTTGGGCGATGAAATTGCAACTAAAATGAAAAATGCAGCCACTCAGAATAATTAGAATTGCATAGTTTTTGTTGTCAGATATTCTATAAATTTGTATCGTTTTGAATATTGATTATAAAAAGATTGGTTTAAGCTTATTAGTAATAGTTGTGATTATTGCTTTTTATGCTATATCATTTATAAAAAAAGATAAGCAATCAGATGCTGTTATCAATTTTGATTTGACGAAAATTAAAGAAAGAGGCATCTTGCGTGTCATTACAGAGTATAATTCCATCAGTTATTTTATTTATAAAGATGAAGTTGCTGGTTTTGATTATGAAATAATGGAACGATTTGCAGAAAGTATTGGTGTGCGAACAGAATATATTATTGCTCATAATCATCAAGAAATGTATAATTTTTTGAGACAAGGTAAGGGTGACATCATTGTAACTGGTTTATATAAAACCAATGCCTCAGGTGTGGCTTATTCTATACCTTATAGAAAATCAGAGCAAGTTTTAGTTCAACGTAAAGCAGGAAAATATATTCGAAAATCAGATAGTACAACGCTATATTTTCAGCATATAAATGATATAAGATCATTGGAAGCGAAAGATGTTTTTTTAACACTAAATTCGCCTTATATAGAACAGCTAAAACACTTAGCAGATACACTTGGGTTTAATGTAAATATCAATTTGGTGAGTGATGAAAGAAGTATTGAGGATTTAATAAATGCAGTTTCCGATGCGGAAATTGACTTTACAGTCGCCGATAAAGATTTAGCCTTAACCAATAACTCATTTCTAGGAAACTTAGATTTAGGTATTCAGTTCGGAAAAGAAAAAGAATTACATTATGCAACTCGAAAATCATCAAAAGAATTACAAATTATTTTAAATGAATGGCTAAGCCATTTTATTAAATCAAGTGATTACAAACAAATTGCCAATAAATATTTTAAGTTTGATAGAAAGATTATTGATCAATTTAATGAAACAGAATACTTAACCAAAGGACAAATTTCTGTATATGATAATATTATTCAATATTTTGCCAAAGGCATCAATTGGGATTGGCGTTTAGTAGCAGCTTTGATGTATCAAGAATCTAAATTTGATCCAAACGCCACTTCGTGGGCAGGTGCAAAAGGATTAATGCAATTGATGCCAGGAACAGCAAGGCAAATGGGTTTGCATACAGGTTTGTATCAGCCAGAACAAAATGTACAAGCAGGAACAAAATACCTAAAATATTTAGAACAATTTTGGAAAGAAGTTCCAGATTTTACACAACGAATAAAATTTATTTTAGCATCTTATAATGCAGGTGTTGGACACGTTCAAGATGCTGCAAGGTTGGCAAAAAAATACGGCTATTCCGATACAGAATGGGATGGAAACGTGGAGTATTTTATTTTGTATAAATCTAACCCAAAATTTTATAATGATAGAGTCGTAAAATATGGTTATGCAAGAGGTAGTGAAACCTTCAATTATGTCCGAAATATCATTAAAAAATATTTTTATTATACAGATAATATCAATGATTCAACCAATTTAGATTTTGCATTACAACAAAAAGATTTAATTCCGTTTAATGGAATCGATGGTGTGTACAATCCAAGTGTTGGGCTGTTACAAGAACGTGTTAGAAAAGAGTTGTTTGTTTCTAAAAAACTCTTTGAACAAAATCAAGATTTAGTTCCATTAAACAATAAAAATAATCCTTTTGATAAAGAGCCCAATGAACTATTCAAAGAAAAGAATAAAAGCAAAAAACTCTTTGAACAAAAGAATAATCTATTTCGTAAAAATGATACAGCAAACCATCAACAATTGATGATTAAGAACGAAAATAATATTAACCAGTTAAAGCCTCGTTAGCTTAGTTGGTTTTTAAAACAATAATTCCGTGTGCTGGTATTGTAAACAACTTTTTCGCTCCAATCTTGCCTAAATCTTGATGCAACCATAAATCTCTAACCGTAACGTCTTATTCAATTCCGATTTTATTAGTATATAATGTATAATCAACAGATTTGTTGCTTTTATTAAAAATAGCAATCGCAAATTGGTCGCTATTTTTGCCTAAAGGTTTTACCCAAACATCAACTTTTTTACCTTTTATAATTCTTTTTACTTGCTTAAATCCTTCATCTTGATTAAGTGCAATTAATTCTTTATTAGCTAATATCTCAAGTGTTTGTTTGGACATATTTCTTAAATCATTCCCAGTCATTAATGGAGAGTTCATCATGTACCACATCGAAAAATGAGATTTATCTTCATCGTAAGTCATGCCATTGCCTACTTCCAACATATCCATATCGTTATAATGTCCAGGCGATGCATAAGGATAAAGATTGGCACTCTTTCCTATAATGTATAATATTCTTGAAAATTTAGGAAAGATATCATAAGATATACGCCAAGAATCTGCTTTGTCAATAGCCCATTTGCCTGGAAATGCCCAACGACAGATAATATAATTGATTGACTTGTCAATCTTTTTTATAGCATTATATATATTTAGGTATTCAGTTTCCTCATCTAAACGCATCGCTTCTGCACCGCACCAATCTACTTTCAAAAAGTCAAAATTCCATTGATTGAAAAATAAATCTACGTCTTCAGGAATATGTCCATAAATACCAACACCAAACCCTTTTTTGT
Organism: uncultured Chitinophagales bacterium; assembly: GCA_964472755.1. GTDB lineage: Bacteria > Bacteroidota > Bacteroidia > Chitinophagales > JADIYW01 > JADJSS01. Next base: position 56,848 of record CAYYMF010000004.1, read on the forward strand.
CTTTATCTTTACTGTAATATCCACAAGTGTTTTTTCCAGCATCAGTATAAATTCCAGCTTTTAATTCTTTTTGATGAATGTAATCTACCAAATTTCGCATACCTTAAGGAAGTTTAGTGGTGTCAATTAATAAATTTCCTTGTGCATCACGACCGCCAAAATAACCATCATCGATATTGATAAAACAATAACCATCATCATATAAACCAGATTTTATCATAGCGTCTGCTTGTCTTCTGATGACTTCCTCATTGACATTAAGTTTAAAATGATTCCAACTGCTCCAACCCATAATTGGTGGTTGCTTATCTTGTGCATTTACTGAAAAGATTAAAAAAAAATAGTAATGTTGGAATAAGTAATAATTCCATTTTTTTTGTTTTTATTTTAAATTTGATTAATTAGATATTTACACCGAAAAGATAGCCTACAAATGCAGTTACGCCCATCGCTAAAGTTCCCCAAAATACGACTCGTACTATTGCTTTCCATACTTTTGCTCCACCTGTTTTGGCAGAGATAATGCCTAATAAAATTAAGAATAAAATAGAGAATCCATACAAAGTGAATTCCATATTCTGGATAGGAAAAAATAGTGTGACCAATAAAGGCACCAAACCACCAGAAATAAATGCAGTTCCTGATGCAAATGCTGCTTGAATTGGATTGGCTTTCATAACTTCACTAATGCCCAATTCTTCTCTTACGTGTGCAGCTAGGCATCTATAGCAGATAGTTCTTTAGCAACTTGCATTGCAGTTTTTGATTTCAATCCTCTTTGTTCGTATATAGCTGCTAGGGCTTTTAATTCTTCTTCGGGCATTTCTTTTAATTCTTTGGCTTCACGAGCAATATCGGCCTGTTCTATGTCAGTTTGGGAACTTACAGAAATATATTCTCCTGCAGCCATAGACAATGCACCAGCAACTAAACCAGCAATAGTAGCTAAAATAATAGGTGCTTTGTTAGCATTTGCTGCAGCAACACCTATGGCAATACTAGAAATAGAAATAATTCCGTCGTTTGCGCCCAAAACTGCCGCTCGAAGCCAATTACTTCTATGGATATAATGACGACTTACGTATTGCTCAATATTAACCATACTTCTCAGTTCTCAAAGATAGTAATTGTTCAAGAGAATCTAAAATAGATTTTAAAACTACTGCTTGATTGTAATGCTCATCTTTTGCTCCATATAATAGACAAACTGATTGTTTTTTAGCTATATCTAGAATGTGTTGTAATGCAGCCTTTTGTTGTTGAAGTTCTGATTTGTATTTTTTTGAAAATTCAGGGAACAATTCAGGTTGATGATTGAACCATTTTCTCAATTCAGTGGAAGGTGCAATTTCTTTTATCCATTCATCAATTTTTGCATGCTCTTTGCTAATACCTCTTGGCCATAAACGGTCAACTAAAATTCTGTAACCATCATTAGCTGTTGGTGCTTCGTAAATTCTTTTTATTTTGATACTATGCATTTTGTTGTTTTCTTTATAACAAGTTTTTGAAGTTATAGTTGTGCGTTTAATTTTATTAGATATAACATCATTTTTAATTGATTGGTTCATCTAAAAGCATAAATTTTATGGTTGGAAATTCTTGCACGATAAATATACCTGTAATTTTAGATTAGAAAATTTTACTATTACAATCAATAATTAAAGTGCATTTGCTTATCTGTTCTTATAATCTGCTAGAAAAAATAATCTATCTTTGTAAAAAAATAGTTTATAATGTCTGAAATTATTCCATGCCCAAAATGTAAATCTGAATATACTTATTTTGATGAACCTATGATGATTTGTCCAGAATGTGCTTACGAATGGAATCCAAATGAAATACAACAGGAAGAAGGATTGACTGTAAAAGATGCTAATGGAAATCTTTTAGCTGATGGAGATGCAGTTGTAATCGTTAAGAATTTACCTGTTAAAGGAATGCCACAGCCAATAAAAGCAGGAACTAAAATTAAAAATATCCGTTTGGTAGAAGGCGACCATAATATTGATTGTAAGATAGAAGGTTTTGGAGCAATGTCGATAAAATCAGAATTTGTAAAAAAAGCATAACTATAGCTGAATTTTACTAAGTATAAGACTTGATAATAATTCTATACTTTGTAATTTGTTCATTTTGAATTATGATACATGCTATATTGTTTTTTTGTAAATTAAAGAACTAAAAGTTAAAAATTTGCTAGTTTGATGAAAATATACTATATTTGCATTCGATTTGAAGGGAAGAGGACTAAAAAAGTCCTCTTTTTTATTACAGATAAAAATGGAAAATTTAATTCAATTAAAAGAAAAGATAGAAAATCATTTGCAAACCTATTTTGCAAAGACCTTTTTATTTATTGCTGAAGTAAAAGTGTTACCTACTCAAAAAATTGAAGTTTTTGTAGATAGGACCGATACAAATATTTCTATTGATGAATGTGTTAAAATCAGTAGAAATTTAGAAGAATATTTAGAAACAAATGGTTTAGTTGGTGAGAAATATACATTAGAAGTATCTTCGCCAGGCTTAGACCAACCATTTAAAGTACCACAACAATTTGAAAAAGCTATCAACCAAAAAGTTGAGGTTTTAAGAGTAGATGGCGAAAAATTTATTGGAGCACTTTTGTCTTATGATGGCGAAAAGGTTACCATAAAATCAGAAAAAAAAGTTAAGAAAGAAATCATAGAAGAAATAATAGAAATAAATCTTCAAGAAATCAAATCAATTAAAAAACATTTTATTTTTAAAGTATAAAAAGTATGAATACTGCAGATTTAATAGAGTCATTTTCCGAGTTTAAGGACTTTAAGAACATTAACAGACCCACAATGATGAGGGTGTTAGAAGATGTATTTAAAACATTACTTAGAAAGAAATATACATCTGACCAAAATTTTGATATTATCGTAAATCCTGATAAGGGCGACTTAGAAATATGGCGACATCGTGATGTTGTTGAAGATGGTGCCGTTGAAGATAGATTGGCACAAGTAGAAATCAGCTATGCTAAAAAAATTGAACCAGATATGGAAGTGGGTGAGGAATTATATGAACCTATTTTATTAGAGTCATTTGGTCGTCGTTCAGTATTGGCAGCAAGGCAAACTTTAATTTCAAGAATTTTAGATTTAGAAAAAGACGAGGTTTATAAAAAATATAAAGATAGAATTGGTGAAATTATCAGTGCCGAAGTTTATCAAGTATGGAAAAAAGAAATTTTGTTATTAGATGATGATGGTAATGAATTAATATTACCTAAAAACGAACAGATTAAAACAGATTTTTATAAAAAAGGTGATACCATTCGTGCCGTTATTAAAGATGTAGAATTAAGAGGTAATACACCACAAGTTATTTTATCTAGAACTGCTCCAGAATTTTTAGCTAAATTATTAGAGCAAGAAGTACCTGAAATTTTTGATGGCTTAATCATTATTAAAAAAATAGTTAGAGAACCAGGTGAACGTGCAAAAGTTACTGTTGAATCTTATGATGATAGAATTGACCCAGTAGGTGCATGCGTTGGTATGAAAGGTTCTCGTATTCATGGCATTGTAAGAGAATTAAGAAATGAAAATATCGATATCATCAATTATACAAATAATTTAATGTTGTTAATTCAACGTGCTTTAACGCCTGCAAAAATTGAATCTATTTCAGTTGATGAAGAAAAGAAAAAAGTTTCCGTATTTTTGAAACCAGATCAAGTATCTTTGGCAATTGGAAAAGGAGGATACAATATTAAATTAGCTGGAAAATTAACAGGCTATGAAATTGACGTATTTAGAGATACCGATGAAATTCAAGATGATGTTGATTTAGAAGAATTCAAAGACGAAATTGACGATTGGATTATCAAAATTTTAAAAGATATGGGCTGCGACACAGCTAAAAACGTACTGGAAATTGATAGAGACGACTTAATTAGAAGAACAGACTTAGAAGAAGAAACTGTTGATGAGATTATAAGAATTCTGAGTGCAGAATTTGAATAATTATTACTTAAAAATAAAAAATCATTTTATAGCATAATATGTCCGAAACAAAAACAATAAGATTAGCCAGTGCTGCCAAAGAATTAAATGTTGGCATAGGTACTATTGTAGATCACCTACAAAACAAAGGCTATTCTGAAATAGACAGCAAACCAAATACTAAACTAACAGAGGAACAATATAATGTGCTTCTAAAGGATTTCTCTTCATCAATAGAAATTAAAGAAAGAGCCGAACAATTGAATATCGGTAAACGTAAAGATGAAGAAGAAATTTATGTAAAGAAAGAGGAGAAAGTTGAGAAGATAGAAGTTCCTGAGCCAAAAGAAGAGCCAAAGCCAGAACCTGAAATTAAGGAAGTGAAAATAGAACCAATTTCTGCAGAGTCGGAAATTGATACACTTAAAGTTGTTGGCAAAATTGATTTAGATGCACTAAATAAAAAGCCAGCTAAGAAAACGACTAAGAAGAAAGAAGAAGTTGTCACTGAAGCTCCAATTGAAACTAAAGTTGAGTCAGAACCAAAAAAAGAAGAAACTCAGCCTAAGACAAAAAAAGAAAAAGTTGAAGTTGTTGAAAAAGTTGTTACGAAAGAACCTGAAAAGGAAGTAGAATTAATAAAAGCTGAAGCAGAAAAATTAGCAGGTCCAAAAATCTTAGGAAAGATTGAATTAAAACAAGAGAAGCGACCAGAACAAATTTACAGACAGGAAGAGAAACAGCGTAAAGAAAAGGAAGAGGAAAAGAAAAAAGAGGAAGCTAGAGAACAGGAAAAAAAGAAACGTGCTAGAATTCACGCTAATAAAGTGGATGTAAAAGTTTTTGAAAAATCAAATCCTGGGAAAACATCAGATAATAATTTCAGAAAAGATAATAATTTCAGAAAAGGAGGGAAGTTTACAAAACCTGAACCAGAAGCGGTTTCTGAAAAAGATATTAACGACAAGATTAAAGCCACAATGGCTAAACTTGCTGGAACAAGAGGCAAATCAACTGGGGTAAAATACAGAAGAGATAAACGTGAAGAACATGCAAGAAGAGCAGAAGAAGAATCAGTAGATTCAAGAATATTACAAGTTACTGAATTTATTACGGTTTCTGAATTAGCAAGTTTAATGAATGTTGAACCTACAGCAATTATTAAAGTTTGTATGGGATTAGGTGTCTTCGTTTCTATCAATCAAAGAATTGATGCTGAAATTATAGAATTGGTTGCTGGTGAGTTTGATTATGAAGTGCAATTTACTACGATTACCGAGCAAGAAGAAGAGGAAATGGCGGAAGTTGACGATCCTAAAGATTTAGTTCCAAGATCGCCAATTGTTACCATTATGGGACACGTGGATCATGGTAAAACATCTTTATTGGACTATATTCGTGATGGAAACGTAGTCGCAGGTGAGATGGGTGGAATTACACAACATATTGGTGCTTATGAAGTAACAACAGCAAAAGGTAATAAAATAACTTTCTTAGATACACCAGGTCACGAAGCGTTTACGGCGATGAGAGCCAGAGGTGCAAAATTGACAGATATTGTAATTATTGTAGTCGCTGCCGATGATAAAGTCATGCCACAAACTCGTGAAGCGATTAGTCACGCACAAGCAGCAGGTGTACCAATGATTTTTGCAATTAACAAAATTGATAAACCAGCAGCAAATCCAGATGCTGTGCGTACGCAACTTTCTGAAATGAACATTTTAGTAGAAGAATGGGGCGGAAAATATCAATGTCAAGAAATATCTGCCAAAAAGGGTTTAAATATTGATATTCTTTTAGAAAAAGTATTATTAGAATCAGAATTATTAGACTTAAAAGCTAATCCAAATAAAAAAGCAATTGGTTCTGTAATTGAGGCAAGTTTGGATAAAGGTCGTGGATATGTTTCAACTGTGATGGTACAAGATGGCACTTTGAAGATTGGAGATGTGATGGTTGCTGGACAATATCACGGAAAAGTGAAAGCATTATATAATGAACGTGGTTTAAGAATTAACTCAGCTGGTCCATCTTCTCCTGTTCAGGTTTTAGGTTTGTTGGGTGCTCCAAATTCAGGTGATAAACTAAAAGTTTATGATGGAGAAAGTGAAGCAAAAGAGGTTGCCAATAAACGTGCTACAATTCTAAGAGAACAAGGGTTAAGAGCGAAAAAACATATTACTTTAGATGAAATTGGAAGACGTCTAGCTTTAGGAAACTTTAAAGAGTTGAATTTAATTATCAAAGGTGATGTAGATGGCTCTGTGGAGGCATTGAGTGACTCATTATTGAAATTATCTACCGAAGAGGTTCAAATTAATATCATTCACAAAGGTGTTGGTCAAATTTCTGAATCAGATGTATTATTGGCTTCTGCTTCAGATGCAATTATTATTGCATTCCAAGTTAGACCATCAGCAAATGCGAAATTAATTGCAGAAAAAGAAGATATACAAATTAAGATGTATTCTGTTATTTATAATGCAATTGAAGAAGTGAAATCAGCAATGGAAGGTTTATTAGAACCTAAATTTGAAGAGAAAATAGTAGGTAATGTTGAAGTTAGAGAAGTATTTAAAGTAAGTAAAATTGGTACAATCGCAGGTTGTTATGTTACTGATGGTAAAATTGTTCGCTCTAACGGAGTTCGTATTATTAGAGATGGTATTGTGGTGTATGAAGGTGGCTTAGACTCATTGAAACGTTTCAAAGACGATGTAAAAGAAGTTACTAAAGGTTATGAATGTGGTATCAAAATTAAGAACTACAACGATATTGTTGAAGGCGATATTATCGAATCATTCGAACAAGTAGAAGTAAAACGTAAATTGAGCTAAATTTTTGTTTTGCATACTAATAATTATAAAATGGCTGCCTTTGTGCAGCTATTTTTTTTCCTAAATCCTTTTAAAATAGTTATTCATATTAACATTAAGATTTGTTTAGCTTATAAATATTAATTGGGTAATTATCTTGTATTTATTTGAATAGATTTATAGAATATTACTAAATTTTACTTAATTTAATTGGGTATTGAGCGATAAATACATTATTTAGAATCATTATAAAATAAGGCTTTTCATTAGAAAAATATTGCAGAATACGTTCAAACATCGTATTTTAGTCAAAATTTTCCAAAAAAATGTTTTTAACAATTATTCAGATGATTTTATTCTACGCCATAACTGGTGCAGTAGGATATTTTGCTTTCAAAAAATTCAAAGAGGTTTATGACAATATCAAAATGGGACAACCAGAAAGGATTGATACATCATTCAGTTTTAGACTAAAAAATATGTTCTTAATTGCATTTGGGCAAAAGAAAATGTTTAAAATTACCTTTCCTGCAATGTTGCACTTAGTTATTTATTTATCTTTTGTAATCACACAAATCGAGTTGATTGAGATTATGTTAGATGGAGCAACTGGACAGCACAGAATACTATTTCATTATATTTTCCAAGGTAATATTTTAGAAGGATTTTATCGTTTTGTAGTTAGTTTCATAGAAGTATTATCGTTATTAACTTTCTTTGTTACAATTGTATTTATTTTAAGAAGAACAATTTTTAAAATTAATAGATTTAATAAGCCAGAAATGAAAGGCTGGCCAACAAAAGATGGCTTACTCATTTTAGCTTTTGAATTAACTTTAATTACATTCATCTTTATGATGAATGGTGCGGATAGAGCATTGCAATTACAAGGGGACCCACATTATATAGATACCAAAGGCTTTTTATTAAGTAACTTTTTAGGTCATAGTCTGATGAATTTACCTCACGGTGCATTAGTGATGATGGAAAGAATTGGTTGGTGGGGACATTTAAGTATGGTATTTGCTTTTATGTTGTATCTCCCATATTCAAAACATTTACATATTTTATTGGCATTCCCAAATACTTTCTTTTCAAGACCAGAACCTAAAGGACAAATTCGTAATATGGAAAGTGTTATGCACGAAGTAAAATCCATGTTTGATGATGCTTACCAAGCTCCTGAAGTTGAAGGAGAAATTAAATTTGGTGCTAAAGATGTGTTTGATTTATCTTGGAAAAGTTTGTTAGATGCCTATACTTGTACAGAGTGCGGTCGTTGTACCCAAGCTTGTCCTGCAAATCAAACAGGAAAATTATTATCTCCTAGAAAAATCATGATTGATACACGTGATAGAATGGAGGAAATTGCAAGAAATAGAAAAATTCATGGACCTGATTTTACAGACAATAAAACCTTATTGAATGATTATGTTACAGCCGAAGAATTAAAGGCTTGTACAACTTGTAATGCTTGTGTGGAAGAATGTCCTGTTAATATTTCTCCATTAAATATCATTTTAGAATTGAGAAGAAATATGATTATGGACGAAAGTAATTCTCCGCAGGAATGGAATACAATGTTTGCTAATATGGAAAATAATCAAGCACCTTGGCAATTCTCAATGGAAGACAGATTGAACTGGACGGACGATTTGAATAAATAATAAAGTAAATCAATATTTTAATAACTAACAACAATACTCAATATGCAATATAAAGTTCCTGTAATGGCAGATTTGGCTGCCGAAGGTAAATCTCCAGATGTATTATTTTGGATAGGATGTGCAGGTAGTTTCGACCAAAGAGCTCAAAGAATTACTCAAGCATTCGTGAAGATTTTAAATCAATTAAATATCAGTTTTGCAGTATTAGGCAAAGAAGAAGCTTGTACTGGAGATCCAGCAAGAAGGGCTGGTAATGAATTTATTTTTCAAATGTTGGCACAACAAAATATTGCAACCTTAAATGGTTATGGTATCAAGACTATTGTAACCACTTGTCCGCATTGTTTTAATACCATAAAAAATGAATATCCAGCTTTAGGCGGAAAATATGAAGTTTTACATCATTCCGTTTATTTACAACAATTATTAAATGATGGTAAATTAAAAGTAGAAGGTGGTGCATTCAAAGGAAAAAGAATTACTTACCACGACTCATGTTATTTAGGAAGAGCCAATGATATTTATGAAGCTCCAAGAGATTTAATTAAAGCATTAGATGCAGATTTAGTTGAAGTAACTAAAAGCAGAGCAAATGCAATGTGTTGCGGTGCTGGTGGTGCTCAAATGTGGAAAGAAGATGAGCCAGGTACAAAACGTATCAATACAGAAAGAACTGGACAATTAACTGAAGTAATGCCTGATATTATTGCAGTGGCTTGTTCTTATTGCAATACAATGATTACTGACGGTGTGAAAAGTGAAAACAAACAAGACGAAATCAAAGTTGTGGACTTAGCGGAACTAATTGCTGAGAATAATAAGTTTTAAATTGAATATTTAATAATAGAAAGAGGCTGTCAAAAAATTTTAGGACAGCCTCTTTTTTTATTGAAATTTCCTTTTATGTAATTGAGGAACTAAAATGCCGACTGCTGAACCAATGGCATAACCTACTAAAATATCTGTAAAAAAGTGTTTGCCCGCACCATATCTACATAATCCTGTAATCGCTGGGATTAGTGCAGCACTTGTCCACATAAGTGGTTTGAATTTAGAATCTGGATGTAAATCAGCAAATACTTTTGCCATAAAAAATGTACTTGCTGCTGTCGTACTTGTATGTCCTGAAAAGAATGACGCAGTAGCATCTTTTCCAACTTTACTTTCTGCACTTAATTTATCATTATAAACATAAGGTCGCTTACGTTTCACAATTTCTTTGGTCATCAAGGTTAAACCCGAAGTTAAACCATAAACTTCTATCCACATTGGCAAATAGTATTTCCATTCTTTTCTTACTGCTTTATCAATAAACATTAATGCAGGAGCCAAACTTGCACCATATAATAAAATATCTGATGAAATTTTTGCACCTTTATTATCGTGAAAGATGGCACTTCTATCAAATTTATTGACCATAGAAGGAGAAAGTGCATTAATCTCATCAGCGGTAATTACCTTTTTATTCTTGTGCAAAAAATATGCAGCAGCACCTGTTCCAACTGTTATCCCAATTATTGGAGCATCAACGCCCCATTTATATTTATATTTTGATGTATAAGTATTATTTTGTGCAATAATATTTAAACCAAATAGAAGTAGGAATAGAAAAGAAATTATTTTATTCATTTTACTAAAATAGTGTATTTTGTAATCTTTTTAATAATTTTGAATTATAAAATAGATATGAATAAAAATTTACCAATATTTGTCTTGTTTCTAGCAATTTGCTTTCCATTATTCTCACAGCATTATTCAAATATCATTCATGGAAAAATTATTGATGTTGATAAGAATACCACAGTAATAGGAGCTTCATTGCAATTAAGATTTAATTCAGAGGTTTATACTGCAAAAACAGATTCTACAGGTAATTATTCTATTACAACTTCAGTAAGATACCTTGATGGGAAATATGAGATTAATATAACACACCCTGATTATTATGAATTGAATGGTGTTGTTTTCATTAAAGAACTTTCTGAACATAATTTTGGACTAAAACATAAGAGAGAAGTCGTGCAGACAATAGATACGATTGTCCAACCATTATCAAAGTTAGAAGGATTTGCTAGTAATAATTGGACACTATTGGTTGATATGTCATCTTCAATGGGCGAAAATAATATTCTGCCAATAATGAAATCTGGATTAAATGATATTGTTGATTATTTTAGGTCAGAAGATAAAATCACACTATTGACTTTTTCAACAGGAATTAATGAAATTTTACCACCCACTTATGGAAATAATAAAGATAAAATTCATAATGCAATTGCGTCATTAATAAAAGTTGGAGGTACAACGAATGGAGCATCTGCAATAAAATCTGCTTTTCAAAAGGCCTCTGAAAATTATATCATTAATGGGAATAATAGAATTTTGATTTTTACAGATGGGATGTTTACGTCAGGTGCTAAAGAGTACAAAAATTTTGAAAAAACTTTAGCCGATTATGCTCAAAAAAATATAAACTGTTCTATCTTTCTATTAGGTAATCCAACAGATTATGTTATAAAGCAATTAAAATTTTTAGCCATTGCTGGAAAAGGTACTTTTGCTGTTCTAAAAGATGAAACTGCTGCAAAACAAATGATGCTTGACGAAGCAAAATTAGTTAGGAAATAAGCTATTTGAGTTGATGTAGGTGTATTATTTTTTTTGTCTCGAAAAAAGGCTCGGAATAAACAGCACTTAAATGGTAGATTTCTTTTTTGCAATTTACAGCTTTTAATTCATCTCGTAAATTACCACCTTTCAAAGCAATAATTCCATTTTTTTTATTTACATTTTTAGATGTCCAATGAATTAAATCAACAGCTGGAGCAACGGCTCTGGTTACTGCATAATCAAATATATTTGTGCATTGCTCTGCTCTTCCATGTTGTGTGGTTATATTTTTAAGTTCTAAAGCATCTGCAATGGCATTGACTACACTTATTTTTTTACCAATAGAATCTACCAAATGAAATTGACTTTCTGGAAAAAATATAGCCAAAGGAATGCCTGGAAATCCACCACCTGTACCAATGTCAATGATTTGATGATGACTTAAATCGAAAAAATCAGCAATACTTAAACTATGAAGAACATGTCGTTCATAAAAGTTCTCCATATCCTTTCTAGAAATCACATTTATTTTTGTGTTCCATTCAGTATATAAATGCAATAATTGCTTGAATTGAGCTATTTGTTTTGGGCTTAATTCTTTAAAGTATTTTAAAATATTATCCATAGTTTATAATACACAAAATTATTCTTTTAAAGTTTAATTCTTCTGTTATTATTTAGAT